>JAZRHK010000001.1:0-5152 GCA_045644725.1 Candidatus Coprenecus sp.
AACTCCATATTGCTCTGACCGCTGGCCATCCACACCTCTCCTACAAGAATATTACCTACAGTTACCGAGTCTCCACCTGATGATATGACCAATGACTGCCCCGACTTGCACCCCGGAGTCTTTATATAAAGAGACCACCTCCCCTGCCCATCAGCATTTGCAGAATAGACCTTACCACTCCACGACTCAGTTACCGAGACCTCAGCTCCGGCATCGGCCCATCCCCAAATCTTCACATCAGACTTCTGCTGAAGAACCATATTGTCAGATATGATGGCAGGCAAACGGACCTGCCCCTCCAGTCCAAAAACGACACCTATAAAAAGTGCCAAAGCACAGAAAATTCTCTTGGTCATAACATTATTCACTTTAATGAGAGCAAATTTACAAAATCCCGCGCACGATTTTCGCCCAAAATGGACGCAGCACACCATTTTTTCACCTCCCGCGCACGATTTTAGCCAAAAATGGACGCGGCATAAAAAAATCGCCCCCAGGAGAGGGAGCGATATTTATGAATTTCAATGTACGACGAAAATACCCGATTATTTTGCGAAAGCCACTGAGCGGGTCTCTCTGATCACAGTAATCTTCACCTGACCAGGGTATACCATCTCTTCCTGAATCTTCTTGGCAATTTCGTTTGACAATACTTCAGATTCTGCATCAGACACCTGGTCAGCACCTACGATAACACGAAGTTCACGTCCGGCCTGAATAGCATATGTCTTGGTAACACCAGGATGAGAAAGTGCAATACCCTCCATATCCTTAAGTCTCTTGATGTAAGACTCGATTACCTCACGACGGGCACCTGGACGGGCACCTGAGATAGCATCGGAAACAAGGACAAGTGGTGAAATAAGTGAAGTCATCTCCACCTCTTCGTGGTGAGAACCGATAGCATTGCAGATTTCAGGCTTCTCTTTATATTTCTCAGCGAGCTTCATACCCAAAATAGCGTGTGGAAGTTCTGAATCCTCTTCAGACACTTTACCTATATCGTGAAGAAGACCGGCACGTTTGGCCACTTTAGGATTAAGACCGAGCTCTGATGCCATTGTAGCACAGATATTTGCCACCTCGCGTGAGTGCTGGAGCAAGTTCTGTCCATAAGATGAACGGTATTTCATACGACCGATAAGGCGGACAAGCTCTACGTGAAGACCATGGATACCCAAGTCAATACAAGTACGCTTACCTGTCTCCATAATCTCATCTTCGAGCTGTTTCTGTACTTTTGCCACTACCTCTTCGATACGTGCAGGGTGGATACGGCCATCTGTCACAAGCTGATGGAGAGCCAGACGGGCCACCTCTCTACGGACAGGGTCAAATGCTGAAAGGAGGATAGCTTCAGGTGTATCATCCACGACGATTTCCACGCCAGTAGCTGCCTCAAGAGCACGGATATTGCGACCTTCACGACCGATAATCCTACCCTTTACCTCATCGCTGTCAATATGAAATACTGTTACAGCGTTTTCAATGGATGTTTCAGGGGCAATTCTCTGGATGGTATTGATAACTATCCTTTTTGCCTCTTTTGAAGCTGTAAGACGGGCTTCATCCATAACATCATTTATGTATGACATAGCCTGTGTACGGGCCTCTGCTTTCATGCTCTCAACAAGCTGCTCTTTCGCCTCTGCTGCAGACATGCCTGCTATGCTCTCTATCTTCTCAATTGCTTGTACACGGAGTTTTTCGTACTCCTCAGATTTTTTATTTACTACATCCAGCTGAGCCTTAAGATTCTCTCTGATACTGTCAGCCTCTTTCTGCTTCTTCTGAACCTCAGAAGCCTGCTGACTGATCTGCATCTCGCGCTGTTTGAGTTTATTTTCAAACTGTTGAATCTGGAAATTCTTTTCATTTACCTCTTTCTCGTGCTCAGATTTGAGTTGTAGGAATTTCTCTTTTGCCTGGAAAATCTTCTCCTTCTTGATATTCTCCCCTTGTATCTCGGCGTCACGAATGATTTGACTGCCCTTCTTCTTTAAAATTACATTTCTGATAAGGGTATAACATCCCAAAGCTGCCAGAGCTGAGGATATACCTGTGATAAATATAATAATGCTAGTATTCATTGTTTGTTGTATATATAGAGTTATAGTTTAATTTCAAACGCCTACTATCTACAACAAAAGAGAGATAATTTATATTGAAAAAAGCCGTCAGATGCTGTTCATCGAAAAACCTTATATAATAAGATTTGAGCTCCGATTTTGGACTCAGACTTCCAACGTCACGTAAATACGTAATCCTCCGAAGGAGTCACCTAGGCCTGTCTTCATCCGTCGAGTTGGCTCGGTTATGTTAATTCTGTTGATTTTCGCAAAGAGCGATCCAACGGCTAAAGGTTGTTCTTGATATACCCGTCCAAAGTATTGTTCAGTTCTGAAATTCTCTTTTCAAAGTCACCCGCCTCATTATTCCTTTTTTCCTTAAGAAACTGCATTACAAAAGTCAATGCTGTAATGCTCAATGCATCATGATCTGAAAATCCAGTGTATTTCTTCTTATAATCATCTACCTTGCTCGTAATCATCTTCGCCGCCATACGCATATAAGACTCCTCTTCAGGGGTTGTATTACTGAAGGTTCTGTCTTTACCAGCAATGTTGATGGTTATTTTATGCCTATTTTCGTCCATACTAATCGTTCAAAAGAGCAATACACTTATCTATCTCCCTGACAAGCTTACCAATATTCTGTCTAGCCTCTTTCACATCACTTTTTGATGTTCTGAATGCCTCAATCAACTGTAAGTTATCTATCTTTTGTTCTAAAGTTTTTATCTTATTGTTACTAATTTCCAATTCTTCCTTGCATTTTGCAAGCTTGGACGAAAGTTCATTTCTCTCGGCGCGAACCTGCTCATACTTTGAGATAAGAAGCTCTATCTTCTTAGTCAAATCATTCAGCAATATTTCTCTGCTTTTGTCCATTTCTTCCGTCTTATTCTACAAAGATATGAAAGAGATTTTATTTCACAAAATTCCATCTTCCCAATTTGGGATTTTTGGAAAGTTCACTCGGAATTACAATTTTCTCTTCGAGCAGATATTCATATATAAGCTCCCTAATCTCTGGAAGTCTGCTGATTGTCCTCCCCTCTATCTCCGATGGATCAATACCTGCATTTTTCAGAAGATCACCTGCACCGCTGGCACGATATGATGTCATAGCCACTTTATATTGGCCATCCATATCAAATGGTCTGCCGTCCGCCATGGTGGTTATCCTGACCCTCTCCCCCTTCTTGGCCGATTTTTTCACTGTATAATTGAGCCCTGTTGCAGAGTCGTAGTTATATGCAGGTCCCCTTCCATTGATCCACATATCAAATGAGTTCTCAAGATAATCCTTCAGTTCCCGTCCACTCATTGTTATTACATACAGTTGGTTTTCATATCTGTAAAGATCAAAGAGATTTTTGTACAGCACATCACCCTTCGGAACCCCACCACTGGTAGCCAAAGGCGCTGAAATAGAAACATCTGCACCAGTAGACTCCAGCTGCACCAAATGCACAAAATCCATATATCCGCACATTCCATTAAGGGCATCTCCAAAGTTCAGATCTTCGGTAATTTCACCCACTTTCACATTTACAAAATCCTCAACCACTTTTCCATCTGCTGCAAAATGGGCATCAAAAACCTCATTCTGAGGCACATCCTTCATACTTACCAGCTCCCCTGCAATAGACTTGTCATATACTTTTCCACCTTTTTTCTTGAACGATACTTTAATTTCTGAAAGGAGCTTGGCCCTGCTTCCACCATCTATCACTAGTACGCTGTCATCTCCGTTCCACACTTTCTCTGCAAATCTCCTGTGGTCGTGTCCTGCTATCACCACATCAACACCTTTTACATTGGCAGCTAGGAACATTGCTGGATTCTCAATTCTATGCTCCTCCACCTCTCCGACACCACCATGTACCGAAATTATCACCACATCGGGATTCTCCTTCTCTCGCACAACCTTTACCAAAGAGTCAGCCATTGGATATGTTGGGACAAATTCTATCCCTTCCCACAGCGCAGGTGCAAGCCAACTGGCAATATTGGGATTCTCAAACCCTATCACAGCCACTTTCACCCCACCTTTTTTAATTATTGCATACTCCTGGAAATATGGCTTTCCTGTCTCCACATCAATAGCATTTGCTGCCAAATATGGAATAGTCATCTCTGCATCTATTTTGTCATACACAGGGTGTCCTGCTTCAATATCGTGGTTACCAAGGACTATTGCATCATACCCAATATACTCCATCACCCTGCTGAAAAGGTGCTTGCCGCCTGTCTTGTCCTTGAAATTGAAATAATAAGCAGCATTTGTCCCTTGAAGGTGGTCACCATTATCAATAAGGAATACAGAATTTTCCCCATACTCATCCCTCTTCTGATCCACATATGAACTAACATTGGAGAGAGACCCCTCACCTATGTAATTACCGTGAATATCTGTTGTAGCATAGATATATACAGTGTGTGACTTCTCACCACAAGAGGCCAGAAGCAGCACCGCTGCCATCAGCCATAAATTGAATCTTTTCATCATATGTTCTAATTTTTAATATCAAATTTGTCAGCATCTTTCCATGCAGGAAATTTCTCTCTGAGGGCATCAAGCCTCTGTGCTGAGAGTGTTGCACTCAAAAACTGGGCTGAGCCCACATTCTCCACTACCGCAATATCTTCACCTCGGGGAGACACCACCCTCGAGTGGCCATTGTAGCTATTCCCCGGGTCTTCCCCTATTCTGTTGCAGAATACTGCGTAGCTCATATTCTCTATCGCTCTGGCTTTGATCAGGTGCTCAGTCACCCCTATCCTTGAATCGGGCCACGATGCCACATTTAGTATGAGGTCATACTCAAGCTCCACATTTCTGCTCCATACGGGGAATCTCAAATCATAGCAGACATTAAGGGCAATATTCCACCCATTATAATGGACAATGACCCTCGATTCGCCAGCAGCATAATGCTCGTTCTCTTCCCCCATTCTGAACAAGTGGCGCTTATCATAGTGGTGCTCCACTCCATCAGGGGCTACAAAATAGCATCTGTTGACGATTTTGCCACCCTCCGCAGTAGGGACTGTCCCCACTACTGCTATATGATGCTTCTGCGCTA
>JAZRHK010000002.1:0-1465 GCA_045644725.1 Candidatus Coprenecus sp.
TTGAAATATGCAACATCAATTATCTTGTCCTTGGTATCACCTGCACTGCAAAAACCCTTGGCATGACAGGCAGCACACATCGACTTGTTTATTATCTCAACTTTTATATTTCCCTCGGATATCTCCACTATGGTACCTTTATGGGAAACAGACTTCTTATCACTCATCATTACTCTATTTTACTTGTAAGAGGGGTCTTCAGATTCTTGAAAGAAATCAGCCTCCCCTGAACTTTTCCAACTAAAATCGGCGACTCAAACAGCACCGGAACCTTGTTCTGGTCGTCGGTAACCCAAACCGTCATATCATCCTTTCCTGTAAAGACACTGCCGGCAACCAGCCTCACCGCAAACTTGAGGGTATTGAATGTTCCCAACCCCTTAACCTTTTTCACCTCTTTACCCTTGTAGATGTAATAAAAATTATACACATCATCATCTATGGCAAACGAGATGGGCTGCTGCTCCCCTATCGGGATACTGTCAAAATCAATGGTCCTCACTTTATAGAAAAGAGAAGGGATGTCCATAGTGCTGCCCGATCCGGTAAGAAGTGAATCCACAGGGGGACGGTCATATTTCTGTATGGTAGCCCTTATCAGATTGGTATCATTATCAAAATGGAAGGTATTCTTTATTCTATATTTCCCCTCAAGTGTATTCCTGTAAAAATAATGCGGCCTGATAGGATTTTCATAGAACTTGCTTTCAAAATGCTCCCTCACCTTAAAAATTATGTCATAGAATTTGTATGTCTTGCCGGTAATGACGCTATGGAACATCCCGTCCGAGTAAGACAGATTTGTAACAGCCTCACCCACATCCGTATTGATGGCAGCCCACTTGTAGGTTACCACATAGGTAAGACTTTCCCCATCAACATAAGGAAGATCAACTTTCTGGGCCATCACAACCACAGAAGAGGCAAGCAAGGCAAACACCGCAAGGATAATCTTCAAACCTTTCTTCATCCCGATAGCTCTAGAAATCAGTATTCTCAAATTCATTTCCGGCAAACTCATTTCCACCTCCGAATCCGGCGCCGCCAAAGCCATCACCCTCAGGAGCATTCATGCTGGAGCCATACTCTGCATGAGATGCAGGGGCTGGCATGTCCATAGCAGGATCGGTGATGTCAACAAACCTCACCTCAGAGTTGCGGAACTTCATCTGCACATCACATACCGAACCGTTACGGTGCTTGGCAATGATAATCTCTGTAAGGCCGGCCTGTGAAGGATCCTCTGTCATGCCGTAGTAATCTGGTCTGTGGATGAACATTACAATATCAGCATCCTGCTCAATTGCTCCGGACTCCCTCAAGTCACTCAACTGGGGTCTCTTGGCTCCTCCACGTGTTTCCACAGCACGGCTCAACTGTGAAAGGGCTATAATTGGAATGTTCAACTCCTTGGCTATCGCCTTAAGCGACCTTGAAATTGAAGAAACCTCCTGTTCACGCATAC
>JAZRHK010000003.1:0-7521 GCA_045644725.1 Candidatus Coprenecus sp.
ATAGCCGAGGTTCTGAAACAGATCCGCGTTGAAGTAAATAACGAGGCTTCACCGGCAATCAAGGAAATAAAGAAAGACATTGAAAACTTGTTCTCAAAGTGAGAAATAATTCTGAGTTTATGAGACGATGAAGCACGGCAGAGAAGGGAGATGGACGGCTTGCCAGCGGTGAAAACATACCCCAATCAAAAATAGATAGTTATACATAGAGACAAGGTTAGCACGAACAAAGAAGAAGAGTATTATGCTAAGATCAATATCCAATCCGCTCATAAAGCTATGAAGGATATGAACGGCAGGGACGCTGGCGGTTTTCTATTGTGGAGCTATCTTTCCCTCATAGCAGACGGGACGGAGTGGGCGTTGAGTAGTGCTGCGGTTGAGGAAACCTGCGGGATCAAGAAAGACGCTTATGATAGAGCTGTCGCTATGCTGATTGATAAGGGGTATTTAGTCCGGCGTTCCGGCAGCAATGTCTATGACTTCTATCAAACCCCGCAGACAAAAGAGGGTTGAAACCACTTTTGAAAAATGGCTTGAAACCACTTTTGAAAATGGGTTGAGCCTACAAGAATAAAAGTAATAATAAAGGTGTTAGGGATAATTCGGTATTATATCCCCTGTCGGGGATATAATACCTCATACACACCAGAAGAAAGAGGTTGATAAAAATGAGAGAGTATGAGAGAGGCGAGGCTCTTGCTAAATAGTGCCTTACAGCAAATGGATTTTAGATAATTGATAGACGCTCAGATCCGGCCTATTGGGAGAAAGATATAGACTTTACCGCAATCAAAGACGGCAGACAGATAGAGATAGAAGTCAAATGGGACAGCCGGATCCGCAAGAGCGGAGCTATGTTCTTTGAGCTGCTGACAGATATTCAAGGCAATAGACCCGGCTGGGCCAACTATACAGCAGCGGATTTTATTTTCTACGGAGACGCAGAGCAGCAGATCTTTTATATCTTTCCTGTTGGATCTATGCGGTAGTATCTCCAAGAGCATAAGGGAGAGTATGAGACACGCATAGCAAATGATTATGATAGGCGGACAGGATCCATCAGAAAGCAATCGTTGGGAGCTATTGTTCCTCTTGCTCGGTTCCGGTAGGCTGTGAGGGTAGAGCTACTGGATATACAGTAGCGATTAGGCCCGAGGGCGGAGGATTGACAGGGAGAGCAGCTGCTCCTATAATAGTGGCTGAAAAGGTGGAAAAACCATATTGATAATATAACGCCCAGAAGGGGGAAGATGGCCGAGATCAGGGCGTCAGCCCGTTGCTCGGCCCCCGGGCCTGCGGAGGTGTGCTGCTATGGATAATGCTTTGACGCAATGGCTGGAATTATACTTTGATGAGGTGGATCCTCGGGAGTTTTATCGGGAGATATTTCCTACTGGAGAGCTGGAGGCAAAGGGAGAATATACAACGGGGAAATATACGGGAATTATTGTAGCAATCACAGATGATAGAAAAAGGGATGGCAGGAGGAAGGTTTATCGCTATACTCTGACGGATGAGCTGGACGCGGTGGATCAGGCTACTGGATCTGATGATTTTTGTTTGTGCTCCCCGTTGAGTTATGCTGGAAAGAGTCGGACGGCGGAAAATGCCAGGATGTTGTATGCTATTGCTGTTGATGTAGATAAGGTGAGGATCCAGAGGGGCAGACCTGTCGGATTGGAGAGCCTGTGGGAGCGGCACATTGAGGAAGTGGAGCGGATCCCTAAGCCGACATTCATAGTCAGCAGCGGAACCGGCCTCCATCTCTATTATGTGCTGGATCATCCGCTGCCCCTGTTCCATAATATTGCCTATGAGCTTCAAGAATATAAGCGTGAGCTGACGCGGCTTATCTGGCACGAAAGCATTGTAGATATTAGAAGTGTGGCTGATATTCAGCAGGAAGGGATATATCAGGGCTTTCGTATGCCGGGAACCATCACAAAGAAGGGGAGCAGGGCCAGAGCTTTCCGAACGGGAGAACGGGTTTCTATGGACTATCTGAATGGCTTTGTCTCTGCTGCTTATAAGGCCAAGCGTGCCGCAGAAGTGAAGCCAAGAGGAAAGATCAAGCTCTCTGAGGCTGCTGAGAAATATCCAGAGTGGTATGAGCGGCGAATTGTGAAAGGTGAAAAGCGTGGTGTTTGGGCTGTCAATCGTAGTCTCTATGAGTGGTGGAAGCAGAAGATTTTAGACGGAGCCACGGTGGGACACAGATATTATTGTATGATGATGTTGGCTATTTACGCTCAGAAATGTAGCCATTACAGCGAAAAGCATAACCCTAACCCTGTGAGCCGGGAAGAGCTGGAGAAGGATTGCTTTGAGCTGCTGGATTATATGGAGAAATTGACGGTGAGCGATGATAACCACTTCGGATCCGATGATATATTGGATGCTCTGGAAGCCTTTGAAGAGCGTTGGATAACCTATCCTCGGGAGGCTATTGAGTATCGGACTGCCATATCTATTCCGGCGAACAAGAGAAACGGACAGAGCCAAGCGGATCACTTGGAAGAAGCCAGACTTCTCCGGGATCTGAGAGCTAAGAGAAGGGGCGAAAAATGGGACGCTCATAGCGGTAGAAAGTCAAAGCTGGAAGAGGTTCAGCAATGGCGGAAAGAGAATCCAGAGGGCCGCAAGGTTGATTGTATAAAGGCCTTGGGGTTAGATAAAAAGACAGTTTATAAGCATTGGGATAATAAAGAGAGCAGCCAGTCTTAGCTGTCTGGCTGCTCTTGGTGAGATGGCTGCTGCTTAGATCCGAAAAAGGATCTGATGCGTTGCCCGAGGGGGAGTTTAGGCTGAGGCGGCGGAGGTAGGAGGGCTTGCTTTTCGTTTTTCTCTTGTGTGAGAAGATAAAGCAAATTGCTATTTTGTAGGAAGAGGGCCTTTCTTTCCTGCTCTTTATCATCAAGGGAAGCTGTGAGCCGGGCTATTTCGCGTTCTAAGGCGGCTATCTGGGTGAGAAGCTCCTTCTCCCGGTCCGCCCAGACGGGCGGCTCTGAGGGCTGTTCTGAGGCTTCTATGGGCTTTCCTTCGGTGGCTGCTGCTGGATCCTGCTGCGGCTGCTGCTCTGGTTCTATCCCACGATAATCAAGGAGCCAAGCCAGAACGGCCTCAGAATAACGGAATCCATTGCCCTTTTTCTGCTTGTTTTTCTCTACCAACTCTCTAAATTCTTCGTTTTCGCGGGTTAAACGGTAGAAAGTTTGTTGAGAAATGTTAGCTTTTTCGCAGAGAGTTTTGATATTATACATCTATCACACCTCTAATCTGTTGGAGTATTGGTAGAGAATGGTATAACATTGCTATATCTGGGAGAGATTTGATAGAAAAATCCCTACCGTGATAATACCACGATAGGGATTTGGTAGTCAAGTGTTATCACTTTCCTCTTTCATTTCTCTCTTGTATTTATAATAGGTGTTGTTAGCTATGCCGATCAGCTTCATAACCTCTTTGTCGGTGAGCGTTCCGTCAAAGTCTTTGCTATACTTGCGGATCTGCTCCTTAGCTGCTGCGGCTTTCTTGATGTTGAGCTTGCGTCCGGGGACGGCTCCAATCTGCTTGCCGGAGAGGCGGGCTGTTTCAATTCCTTCACGGGTTCTCTGGTGTAGATCCTCAACCTCTTTCTCTGCCTGTTGGAAAGCGAGGAAGATTTGACGCTCTGCCAGCTTCATCGTATAGCGGTTGATTGCCTCTGTGATGGCGTTTATCAGATCATTGGTGGCGGTGTCGCCGCAGTCAATGGAGGCGGAGAGGTGCCGTTCCATTGAGGCTCGATAAGTCTCTGTGTTGATGTGCGGCTCTTTGAGGAACACCAGCTCAACACCACGGGCGAACAGCTCTTGATAGATCTGGAAGCCTTCCTCAGCGTTGCGGCTCATACGGGAGACGCTATCAAACACAATGCGGGTGGAGCTGTCAGCGGCAGCTATCAGGGCCTCAAACTTCTTGCGACCTTCTACCTTTGTGCCGGTATAGGCTTCGCTGATGAAGATAGCATCAGGATAAGCGGCGAGGATGTTTCGCTCTTGTCTATCAATGTTCTGCTCCTTGCGGGAGATGCGTCCGTATCCATAGGTTTTCTTCACGGTGAGGCCCTCTCTTTCTATCAAATCTGAGGTTCGTTAGATTTGATAGTCTTAGTATATACCATTTTCCCCGGTTTGTCAAGCACTTTTGATAGAAAAATAATATACCTCAGATTTGATAGAGATTATGGGGAACATTCTCCGCAGGGTTTATAGCCTTTCTCTATTGCCTCTGTGCGAGAGGATAGTGGGATCTTGTTTTTTTCCTTCATTCCCTCAACGGATAAACAGTCGGGATAATGAAAGACTTTGCTATTCTTGTTGCCAATATAAGAAGTGCCTGGGCTTTCCTCTCTTGGATCCTCAACAGGATCTATTGAGGGTTTGTTTCCTGTGGTAAAAGAAAGGACTTCTCCATCAGAAGAAATGATGATGGTTCCTTCTTGATCTGTTCTCAGGAATGGAATGGAGAGCAGCTGGAGACGGGAAAGGATTTCTTCGTGAGGATGCCCGTAGGAATTATCTTTCCCACAGCTGATAATCGTATAGTCTGGCTGGACTGCTTTGAGAAAAGCATAACTGGAGCTGCTGGAGCTGCCGTGGTGTCCTGCGTGGAGAACATCGGAGCGGAGAGCATCACCGGCATACAAAACGGCAGCATATTCGCTATCGGTTTCAGCATCGCCCGAGAAAAGGAATGTGGATCCGCCGTAGGTTAGTTTGACGATCAGAGAAAGGTTGTTTATCTGGCTGCTGGTATAGGACGATATATCTTCCATACAACTGCCGGAAAGAAACTCAATAGAGAGCTTGCCTAATTGGAATGTGTCTCCGGCAGCAGGAAGCGAAAAATCAAGGCCTTGCTGAGTAGCGTATTTTACAAGCGAACGAAACTCGCGGCTATCATACGATAGAGAACCAGCAGCGTTATACATAGGAATGGCGGAATAGATCTTCCCAACAGAACAGGCATTGAACGCAGCGGAAAGTCCGCCGATATGATCGGCGTGAGGATGTGTGGCTATAATAATGTCTATATGTTCCAGCTGGAGTGTGTTTCGCAAGTAGCTGAAAAGGAATTGAGAGCTGCTGCTTTCGCCTCCATCTATTAAAATGGTGAAATCATCTGCGAGGATGATTGTAGCGTCAGCGTTTCCTACATCCAGATAATGAATCTCTATATCTGCCGAGGCCGATATAGGAAAAAGAAGCATAAGAAAAAGGAGAAAGAGCATTAGGATCCGTCTCATAATGCTTTCCTCCTTTGGCGTGATTGCTTAGGGATGACAGTTTCCGCACGGAGAATAGCCCTTCTGAAGCAGCTCCTCTCTTGTGCCGGTGAAGGAACCTCTATTAGAGTCTTTGATCTTCTTAGCACTGGAACAGGAAGGGTAGTGGAATTTCTTCGTGCTGGTATTGAGTGTATAGGTTTGCTCTACTTTCTTGGTAGGAGCAGCAGTAGGCTTTTCGGTGGGTGTAGCCGTAGGTTTGGGAGTTGCGGTAGGAGCCTCTGTGGGAGCTTCTGTGGGGGCCTCTGTGATAATAGTAGCCACGGTAGCAGTAGGCTCTGCTGTCTCTATGGAGACGGGAGAAGTGGCTTCTACAATCGCTGTAGGAGCTGCGGTGGTTGTGGGTGTGGTATCTGTTTTATCATCTCCGCCGCTGCCGATCAGACCCAGAATCACAAAGATAATAATAATGGGTAATAGGCAGCCGGACTTCTTCTTAGTCTTGCGTTTTGCCAAGGTGAAACACTACCTTTCCTAAGCCCTTATATAAGCCCTTATATGAGGGAGAAACGGCAAAAAGGGCGGCGAACCGCCCTCGTCGCCGGAGTTATCGGCGGAGTATTATTCAACATCCCAATCAGCGAACAGCTTCATACGCTTAGAGAGTTCGCCAGAGGCAGGGAAATACCTTTTATAGAATTCCTTTTTGATGATGAGGAAGGGGCGAACCTCTTTCTTCGCAACCTCGTTGCCGTCCTCGTCCTTCACCATAACAGGCTGCTGGTTTTCACCCAGAACGGGGACTTCATCAACGCAGAAATGATAGAACCAAGACTTATCTTCCGGCTTGTAAGTCTCAACATACATCATACAATCTTCCAGCGTGATGCTCTTCTTATCCAGAAGGAATTTCTTCATCAGGACAGTTTTCTTTTCAGACATAGAGAAACGCTCCTTTCGTGTGTATCTATTGAGAAAAAGATAGATACAACTTCACATATACAGTATAACAGACACTATCAAAATTGTAAAGGAAGTCTATCAAACTTATAAAAGTGAGGCCCGGTGGAGGGATCGGACGGGCCAGACAAAGAGCTGCTGGAGGCTGGATCCAGCAGGCGGAAGAGCTAAACAAGAGGGCAGGCGTGGCGGCTTGCCTCAGCAAAGCGGACTTCAACCACGCTAAAAGAAGATGGCCCTCTATGTATATATCAAAAAAAGAGGGGGTAAAATTACACCCCAATTTGAAAATTTTAAAAAAATTTGTTATATTATATATATAGTGTTTTTGAAAAAGAAACACCACAATATATAGTATCATTGAAAAGGAGAAAAAGATAATGAACCAGAACATTGAATTTTTTGCTAAGTATGTTGCTAAGTGTGCCGGACTGGACGCAGATAAAATCGTGGTGCGGACTTATGATTTAGACCGGGTTTATCTGAGCTATGATGGAACGGAATACACTATCAGAATGTGGAATATCTCCAATGCGGAAGTCAAGGATTATACTTTGTTTAGAATGGTTTCTGATGGAAGCGGCTATCACGGTGAGGAAGTCTATCGCGGGGAGCATTATTATATCTGTTGAGGCCAGCCCCCGGGGGGTATATTTCGGGATAAAAAATATTTTTGACCTGATACGGGTATAGGTGTGGCCTCAGCTCCCGCTAAGTGTTGTTTTGATTTCGGATCACGGGGACGGCTATATTTTTTTTCGGATCCACGCAGGACAAAAGTAATTCAACGGCAGCGAACAATTTTTATATATATCAGAGGGCAGGAGCGGCAGATCCTTTGTTTGTTGCCGTTGAATTGCTTTTCTCCTGCCCCTGATACTACTTATAGAGAGGAATGGTAGAGAGTTGAGAGAGCTGAGAGATAAGGTTTTTTCCTTGCGTCTGACGGCCTCAGAGTATAAGACGCTGAAAGAAAAGGCTGACAAATAGAATTTATCTATTGGAGCCTATATCAGAAAAATGGTATTGGAGGTTTAGACCTATGAATGATTATCAGATCTATTGTATGACCCATCCGACAAACGATCCGGCAGAGCTGACGCAGCGGTTATTTGAATAGCATCGTATGATGAGAGACAAGTGGAACAAGGAACGGGATCGGGAGCAGATGAAGCAGGAGATTATAGCCGAGGTTCTGAAACAGATCCGCGTTGAAGTAAATAACGAGGCTTCACCGGCAATCAAGGAAATAAAGAAAGACATTGAAAACTTGTTCTCAAAGTGAGAAATAA
>JAZRHK010000004.1:0-1405 GCA_045644725.1 Candidatus Coprenecus sp.
GAGACACTTTGGTGGAAGTAGTGCTGGGTAAGGTGGATGATTGTGGAGGACAAGTGATGGTTCCGAAAGAGGTGAAGGGGAAGGATGGATGTGAACTGTCAAATTTTGGGGAGGACAGACTATCAAGGGTCCGAGGATTAGGTGGAGACAAATGAGGAAAGGATGAGAACAGGGATTGGAGAAACTTTGTTGTATCAGGATCATCCTGAATGGCCTTTCCTTTGTCCTTCTGAAGGACTGCAGAGTGAGATGCCTCCCCTTCTTTAGGTGGAGAGGCCAAAGTTTTCTGCGCGATGATGGGAGGAGTAGGTTCTTTCTGTGAGGATGGCTCTTCAGATATGTGGTGTACTAAGTCGGTCATGGTGAGAGCACGGCCTTCAGAAAGGTGAGCCTTCTGAAGACGCTTCTTCTTGCGCTCAGCCTTTTTTTTTCAGGGGTGCGATGTCTTTTTGGAGTCCTCTTAGACTCAGTAGGTGAGGATGGACTTGGGAGAGCTTCTGGGGAAGCCTCCTTTTGAGATTGCACTTCCAGTGCAGGTTCAGACTCCACATGTATGATGGTTTTGGAGGGCGTCTTTGGCTTGATCACCTTCTTGATTTTGGGGTTTGTGGTGGAGGAGGACTTTGATGGAAATTTGGCGAGGCCAATCTGCTTGCAGGTAGCAGAGTTATATAAGGAATGGGCAGAGGTGTGTTCCAAGTCATCAAGAGGAATATTAAAATGCTTGAAGACTTTGGTAAGGAGAGAGCCATAAGTCAAGGCAGTGCTGATTCTGTTTTTGAAAACAGAGTGAATGAATCGGATCATGACATAAGGAAAGCAGAGGGGAATCTTTTTGAAGAGGTGGTAAATGAGGACTTGATCAACTGGATTTATCTTATCAGTACTCCCAGCTCTAGGTGCCAGGGTGTGAATGCTTACGGTGTGAAGGACTTTAGGAATGGGTTTGAGACCTTTGGATTCTGAGATAGAGAGGGATATGTCTGTTAGGAGGTCACTCTTAACTTGGTTTAGAGAAACATTAGAGGCCAGCACCCAGTCTGGTCCAAAAGATTTGTATCCTTCAGAGGGAATGTTAAGAATCTCCCCAAGATTGGAGGCATCTAGGTTGATGAGCACACCTCTAACGGTGGAAGTTAGATTGCTCAGATCTTCAGAGAAGGAAAGGTTTTGGAAAAAGATGCGCACCAAGTCGAGATAGGCTGGTCCATCATCTTCAACAATGGGTCGCCATTGTTGAGCATCTATATATGGTGAGAGATCCCACCCATGTTCTTTGAGATCGTCGATCTGAAAGATTCTTCCGGTCAGGACATTTCTGTTTATCCATTTATCACTGATTCGCTCTAGAGGGGAAACAGAGATATCGTGAGAGGTATCTGATGAAGAGGCAGTGGGTGGGGTT
>JAZRHK010000005.1:0-3725 GCA_045644725.1 Candidatus Coprenecus sp.
AGAGGTTGTTGTCGGCCATTGTCCAGCCTACGCCGATGTGGCTTGCACCCGACATATCGAATAGAGAGAATGCTGCCAGTCCCAATCCGAGAATCCACACTAGGATAGCCAGTTTTTTTGTAGACAACTTTCTGATGCACAGAGCATATAGTATATTGCCGACATATTCGAAGAAAAGGGACCAGTAAGGTCCGTTAAGTGGGTACATCTCCCCGTTGCCCCTAACTTCAGGTGCTGTTCCCGGTATTGCAGGGAGCAAAAGCATAGTGCAGACCAAAGCAATTATTACTTTCCACCCCTCCACGTGGGTACCATCCCATTGGACTCCACCCTGGATAAAGAAGGTTATAACCCCTATTACTGCTCCAAACACTACCATTGGATGGAGACGGATGAGTCTCCTCTTGAAAAATCCTCCTGTGGTCAATTCTCCCTTTTTCCATCTGTCATCATAAGCATAACCGATTACAAATCCGGAGAGGATGAAGAAGAAATCTACAGCCATATAACCGTGATTGAACCTCTGGTCCAGAGGAGATGTGGCAAATGCCTCAAAAAAATGGTACCATACTACCATCAGGGCAGCTACCCCTCTCAATGCATCGAGAAGGAGATAATGGGGTTTGGAGTCTTTGAACATAAGCTATTCAAAATATAGGGTTCCGAAATAGTCTGGGGCGTGGAATGCAGGTTTTTCTGTACCGATAGGGCTCCATGAGAGGTAGTGTGGTGTTTTCTGGTCATCACCGCATTTGTAGAAGTTGGCACGGATTACAGCTCCGTCCATAGATTTGATCTCGTGACGGAAATATGCCTTGAAGGGCAATATGATAGCTATCTCCCACTCTGTCTCACCTATCCTCTCTGCAAATGGTTCACGGCCAAGGGTGCTCCAGCGGAGGATCTGGTCTGTGACACTCTTGTCGCCACGGATACGTCCTTTGCGTTCAGCTCCAGAGCCTATAAGGAGTGTACCGGCACAGTTGCATTCGAAATTATAGTAGATTCCATCTTCAGGACAAGGTATGGAGAAGAACTCTACACAAGAGTCTGTCCAAACATTGCCATTGTCTGCCTCTGTCACAGCCTTTACAGATTCCTCCTTCACTTTATAATGGAGAAGGATGGCGTCGTCGGTGTATGCTATTCTGAATTTGACCTCGGGACGGTAAGTATGGGTGTCCCAGTTGATGATATCAATATTATTGTACTCTATACCAGCCTGATCCATCAAAGATGGAACAAGCTGAGGATCAGCATAGATACCTGCTATTTTCTTTACTTTGAGTTCCATAATTATTTTACTCTTCGATGATCAGAACCTATATTATACGAACAAGTTCACTATTAAATATACTACGCAGGCGAGAATTGCACTCACTGGGATGGTAAGTACCCAAGCAATGAGGAGGTCTTTGGTGACGCCCCAACGTACAGCCGACAGCCTCTTGGTAGCACCACAACCGATGATAGCACCTGTAATGGTATGTGTTGTACTTACTGGTATATGGAGGAACTCAGTCAGGTAGAGGGTAAATGCACCGGCAGTTTCAGCTACAACACCTTCAAGAGGGGTAACTTTGGTGATCTTTGAACCCATTGTCTTGACAATTTTCCAACCACCGGACATTGTACCTATTGAAATCGCTGTAAAGCAGGCAAATGCTACCCAGTTAGGGAGGTCATTGATGCTGTTGATACCCATTCCCAAACCATCTGAGTGTGCTGCAATAAGCGCTGCAGCGATGATACCCATAACTTTCTGTGAGTCATTCAGACCGTGGCCTACGCTGAATAGCGCTGATGATACCAGCTGCAGCCTCTTGAACCACACTTCACACTTGTGAGGATTCTTGTTTTTGCAAATGTTGAGTACCAACAGTGTGAAAAGGAATGATATCACCATACCGATAAGTGGAGCTGCAAATATGAAAAGGGCGATTTTCAGGATGATACTACCCTGAACTGCACCCCATCCTGCACCAATAATCGCAGCACCTGCGAAACCACCGATAAGTGTATGTGATGAAGATGATGGGATACCTTTCCACCATGTGAGGAGGTTCCAGATAATGGCTGCAATTACACCTGAAAGGATAATTGGAAGTGTGATGAATTCCTCAATTACAGTTTTGGATACTGTATTTGCAATACCGAATCCTCCAATTATGTATTTGGCAATAAAAAACGCTACAAAGTTGAAGAATGCTGCCCATAGTACAGCCTGGAAAGGTGTAAGGACACGTGTAGAGACGATGGTCGCAATAGAATTGGCCGCATCGTGGAAACCGTTGATGAAGTCAAATAAGAGTGCCAGGATAATAATGGCTACCAATAATTCCATATAGTCCGTTCTCTACGATATTAGATATATTTTACCAAAATGCTCTTCAGACATTTGCCTACATGCTCTGCAGCATCGGTAGTCTGCTCCATTTCGTGCATGATCTCTTTCACTTTCATCAACTCGATGCCATCTTTCTCCTCCTCAAAGAGTCTGATAATGAAAAGCTCATAGATATCATCCCCTTTGTTCTCAAGTTCGTGGAGTTCATTTGCACATTTGAGAATATCTCCACCGTTTTTGTGTACATCCACCAGACCGTGCATAGCCTTTTCGATGTACTGTGCCTCTTGAAGAATTACCTGGGCCATTTTGGTAGCCTCTTCGGGAAGTGGTTTGGGATTGTAGATGTTGATACGCTTGGCTACACTGTTGATGCCGTCGATGGTGTCATCAATAGCTGCTGCCAGGTGGTGAATATCTTCGCGGTCGAATGGGGTGATGAATGAGGAAGCGAGTTCTGTATGGATAGTGGTGTTGATCTCGTCACCCTTACGCTCTATATCTTTTACAAGTTTGTAGTATTCTGCACGTTTCTCTACTGTCGGGTACTCGATACCCTCAAGAAATGTTTCTGCTGCTTTGAGAAGTGTCTCAGCCAATGATTGGAGTAGTGGGAAAAATTTGGGTTGTTTAGGTGCAAATCTGCTGAAAAATGAGTTATTCATATGTTTTTAAGTTGTTCTTTTCTCTTTTGGAG
This sequence comes from Candidatus Coprenecus sp., assembly GCA_045644725.1. Lineage (GTDB taxonomy): Bacteria > Bacteroidota > Bacteroidia > Bacteroidales > UBA932 > CAAGNP01. The sequence goes on from JAZRHK010000005.1 coordinate 3,045, forward strand.
CGACAAAATTAGTAAAAAAAAAGCACCTAAATGTAATTTAGATGCCTTTTCTTGTGCAAATGTGTCAATTATCTGAAAACAAGATGATATAACAAATTTGTTATATGGGTTAACATAATTGTTACAGTTTACTTCTTCTTGTTTTCAGGTCATTTTTCATCAGTGATTCCAGCTTCTTAGGGATATCTGTATTCTTCATGATACCTGCAAAACATTCAGCTCCCGGTCCGTAAGCAAACACTGGAACCAGGGTACCTGTATGCCCTTTTGTACTGAAAGTGAGACCCACCGGCTCCTTTACACCCACATCATGTGAGTTGTAACCTATCCCTGTACCGCCAGTCTCATGGTCTGCAGTCACCACAAGAAGTGTATTCGGATGATTGTGAACATAGTCCACAAGGAGCATAAGTGTATTGTTGAAATCATACATCTCCACTTTCATCCCTTCACTGTCATTATTATGGCCATATCCGTCGATTATGGCACTTTCTATCATAAGGAAATATCCATCCTTATTGTTTTTCTCAAGTGCTTCCAATGCTTTCAGACTGGCAATAGACAGATACTCTCTGGGATTGGATATATCTGTGGTATCACCTGCAATAGTTTTACCCTCATGAGCCAATTTGGTGATCAAGCCGATTTCTGCTCCGTTTTCAGCACTTCTGGCTACTGCAG
>JAZRHK010000006.1:0-1309 GCA_045644725.1 Candidatus Coprenecus sp.
GAATAAAGTTTGAGAGCCCTACTGGGGAGCTAAAAAGTCCTGCCTTCGGTTCTGTGATCATCAAACTCCAAGATAGTTGGGAAGTAGAACCATTGGAGGTTTAGAAATGGCGAAGAAGCTTGAAAACACTTATAGGTTAGACAATACAAATGAGCATATCGAGCCTGCTGATATGCGTAGAGCTGTCAATGAGTTTGAGTTTTTCATGTCGCATTACCAGCAAATCGTGAATAAGGAGCGCCAGCTTGTGCCATTCAAACTTAATGCTTTTCAGAGAAAACTGTTCGAGACCATTCTGCCAATGGTGAAGAAAGAAACTCGTCTTGACCGTAGGCATCGTGTTGTGGTGGTGAAGGGTCGTCAGGTTGGTGCCTCTGTGGGCGTCGTTGCTCTAATCAACTATATCTGTGCTTATGTATCAGGCATGGAGCACTTAAATATTGGTCATGTGTTCCCTGTCGGCGACACCATCTCGAAGTTCTATCAGCAAAAGGTTTCCCCGATTATCACGGGGGTGCACCCTAACCTATTCCCAACTATGGAGAGAGAAACCTTGTCTTCGTCTATCCTGACGCATTACAAGGACATCAAGGGAATACCTAGGGATAACTACTATGAGCTTATTTCCTCTGGTGCTTCCTCTATCCGTTCTTCCACAGTAAATGTATTGCTTGAGGACGAGGTAGCGTTCTATACCCACCCTGAGCAGCTTGAAGATGCTATTCTCCCAGCTATGCCAGATTACGGTTTCTCTCTGATTGTATATCTTTCCACGGTATCAGATAAAAAATCTACCTTCTTCTTGGACAAGATTAAGGCAGCGAGAGACAACCCTGAGGACTGGTCTCTGGTGTTTGTGCCATGGTATTTTACCTATCCAGAGAGACCTGTAGGCATAGACTTTGATAGCCTTATCCTGAATGAATACGAGGCTAATGTGATGGTCCCAGCATTCGAGAGGGATAATCTCCCGAGAGAGAGGTGGGGCGACTGTATTGACTGGTATCGGAGAAGGGCACAAGACGGTACCTCGATGAAAATGGAGTACCCGACCACACTAGAGGAGGTCTTGACTATGGGTGAGGATGATAAGGTGTTTGGGACTGAATCTCTTGAGAAACAGGAGAAGAACATAGAAGATGCTCCATACTATCGTCTGATTACGGATAACCTTACTGGAAAGGTAGAGGCTCAGATTACAGAGGACGAGACCCCACTCAAGATATACCGTTCCCCTGTGTATGGCAGGCGGTACCGATTAACTGTGGACCCTATCACTGCCCAGAGTGACCAGACTGACTTTTTCTCG
>JAZRHK010000007.1:0-1135 GCA_045644725.1 Candidatus Coprenecus sp.
AATTACGAGGGTGCAAATATCCCTCTTTTTTTTTAATAATACAAATGTTTTTTAGACAAACCTGAATATCCTCTTCCACCTTATGTTTGAAGGGAATGATTTGTACTTATCTGTTGAGAACCAAATCACTGACGGTGTTCCAACAATATGGTCCTCCGGAACGAATCCCCAGTAGCGGGAATCAAGGGAGTTGTGTCTGTTGTCGCCCATCATAAAGTAATAATCCTGCTGGAATGTATACTTGTTGGTCTTCTCTCCGTTTATGTAAAAATCACCATCCTTCAACTCAAAACTGTTGTGCTCATAGGCTGTAATGATCCTCTCGTACAACTTGTAGTTTATGGTGTCCAACTCTATAGTTTTGCCCTTCTCAGGGATCCATATAGGGCCATAATTGTCGCGGGTCCATTTGAAGTCTTCACTGAATGGGAAGAGCATCATTGGCGAATCCGGATAATCTGGCGGATATATGTCTACATTCTGTCTTATCTCAACTATATTTCCCAAAGACTTCACTTTCTCAAGCTCAGACTTTGTTAGGGGTAGTGCTGGATAACCCGGCATCTGCGGATCGTACCATATCTCTCCCTGGTTCATTCCAAGATCTGCAATGATTTTGGAATTTATAGCTGTTCCATTTGTGTAAACGGCGTAGGTGTTCTGTATTCCCTCAAACTGAGGTTGCGGAATTCCATTTACTATCACCTCACCGTTGACTACTGTCAGTGAATCTCCAGCTACTGCTACACATCTTTTAACATAATTGTCTTTCTTGTCGTCAGGCCTTACAACTACAGGACCATACATCTTCTGAGTATACTCCCTTCCGTTAAGCCTTACGTGAGTGTAGTAGTCATCCATCGGAGCTTTCCTGAGTATAGTATCACCGTGTGGAAATCCGAATACTACTATATCATCCCTCTTAACCTCAGAGAATCCTTTAAGCCTCCTGTAATCGTTCTGGATAAGCTTTGAGTATGACTCTCCTCCTGTGATGGGCATAACATTATGCACCAACGGGAATGATATTGGGGTCTGAGGCACTTTTGGTCCGTACTGCAACTTGCTTACGAACAGGTAATCTCCAACCATCAGTGTCTTCTCCATAGAAGAAGTTGGGATTGTATAAGCCTCA
>JAZRHK010000008.1:0-8920 GCA_045644725.1 Candidatus Coprenecus sp.
ATATTCCCCCTTCCCGAAGGCTTTGAAGACTCAAACGACTACCTCCGTCACCTCACATACGAAGGTGCCAGGAGGCGTTACGGCGAAAATATCCCGGAAGGTCACTGCGAAAGGATCGACTTCGAGCTCGCCACCATTAAGAGGATGGGATTCCCAGACTACTTCCTCATCGTGCAGGACTTCATATGCGCTGCCCGCAACATGGGTGTATGGGTAGGTCCAGGACGTGGATCAGCAGCAGGATCCGCAGTGGCATACTGCCTCACCATCACAGACATAGACCCCATCAAATACGACTTGCTGTTTGAGAGATTCCTCAACCCTGACCGTATCTCGATGCCCGATATAGATATTGACTTCGATGACGAGGGCAGATACAGAGTACTCAAATATGTGGAGGACAAATATGGAAAGGACCATGTGTCCCACGTAGTCACATTCGGCACCATGGGTACCAAAAGTGTAATCAAGGATGTCGGACGTATCCATAGCCTCCCGCTTCAGGACACTGACCGCCTCTCAAAAGCTGTCCCCAAAGCCATTACGATAGAGGTGGAGGACAACGGCGAGAAGAAAAAGAAGGATGTGGCACCTACCATTGCCTTGTGTATGGAACATGTTCCCGAGTTCAAAGAGGCTATGGAATCGGGCAACCAGACCATTATCGATACACTTACATACTCTGACAAACTTGAAGGAACTGTCCGCAACACCGGTGTGCACGCCTGTGCCACCATCATCGGCCGCGGAGACCTCACAGACTATATCCCCATCAGCATCGCATCGGACAAGGAGAGCGGCGAGGATATCCTCGTATCACAGTTTGAAGGCTCCCTCATCGAGTCTGCCGGTATGCTTAAAATGGACTTCCTGGGGCTGAAGACCCTCTCCATACTCAGGGATGCAGTAAACAATGTCAAAAGGTCAAAAGGGATCGACATTGACATCTTCCATATCCCTATCGACGACACCCTCACATACGAACTGTTCAGCCGTGGCGACACTGTAGGTGTGTTCCAGTTCGAGTCTGACGGCATGCAGAAGTGGCTCAAGCTCCTTCAGCCATCCCGTTTCGCCGACCTTATCGCGATGAACGCCCTCTACAGGCCGGGACCTATGGACTATATCCCCGACTTCGTAGACAGAAAACAGGGGCGCAAGAAGATTGAATACGACCTCCCCGATATGGAGGAGTACCTCGAGGACACATACGGCATCACAGTATATCAGGAGCAGGTGATGCTTCTGTCACAGAAACTTGCCGGATTCACCAAAGGACAGGCAGACAAACTCCGTAAAGCAATGGGTAAGAAGCAGATTGCAGTTATGGAGGAGCTCAAGGTCCTATTCTTCGAAGGTGGACGCAACAATGGCCATCCTGAAGATATCCTCAATAAAATCTGGGAGGACTGGAAGAAGTTTGCACAGTACGCCTTCAACAAATCCCACGCTACCTGCTACGCATGGGTAGGCTACCAGACAGGCTACCTGAAAGCACACTACCCTGCCGAATATATGTCTGCAGTGCTGAGCAACAACATGAACAATATGGATGAGATCACCAAGTTCATGGATGACATCAAAAAGCACGACATCAAGATTCTCGGCCCCGATGTAAATGAGAGTTTTACCCAATTTACCGTAAACAAGCAGGGCAATGTCCGTTTCGGCATGGCCGGCGTAAAAGGTATCGGTGAGAATGCCGTGAACTCCATCATACAGGAGAGGGAAGAGAATGGCACATACAAGGACATCTTCGATTTCATAGAGAGGATAAACCTCACAGCAGTAAACAAGAAAGGGATTGAGTCACTAGTAGGATCGGGAGCTCTTGACTGCTTCCCTGAGATCAACCGAGGCACTTTTTCCGTAGATTTGGGCAAGGGAGAAACCTTTGCAGACACACTTCTGCGCTACGGCAACAAGTTCCAGAAAAGCAGCACAGATGCCTCTACCAGCCTCTTCGGCGGGGAATCTACAATAGAGATAGCCAAACCTATGATTCCTGTCTCACCTGAGCTTAACCTGATCGAGGTACTCAAGAAAGAGAAAGAGCTGGTAGGAATGTATCTTTCTTCACACCCTCTGGATATATTCAAACTGGAGGTGGAGCAATTCGCCTCACTCAAGGTATCAGAGATAAATGAGCTCAAGGACAATGTTTTCGCCGGGAGCATGACTCCAAACCCTGACGGCTACTACATAGCCGGCCTGGTTACAGACGTGTCAATGGGTATGACCAAAACCAACAGGCCTTTCTGCAAAATAACAGTGGAGGATTACACATCAAGCTACCAGTTTGCCCTCTTCGGCAAGGAATATGAGGCATATCTCCCATATGCACAAGAGAATACCGCACTTCTGATTAAGGTTATGCCTACCCTGATGTTCCCCAGACTGAGCCCGGAAGAGAAGGCCAACAGGGACAAATCCCAACCTTTGGTACCTACAGAGTGCCGCATAAGGATTCAGGGAATGATGCTTTTGTCAAACACCAAAGATGAATTTATAAAAGGGATAGCAGTGCTTCTACCTGTGGAAAAGATTACCGAGACATTTATGACAGAATTCTGCAAAAACCTACGCAAGAACAAGGGAAAGGCCCTTCTGTCACTCTACATCCACGACAAAAAGAACGATGTCACAGCCGAATTCTTCTCCAGAAAACAAAAAGTAGCCCTCAACGACGAGCTACTCACATTCCTCCGCTCACGCGGCCTTCAGTACAACATCTTTAAAGATGTAAAAATCAATTAGACAGTAAATATTCCGAAGATAGAGGAGCCGCTGCCGGACATTTGGGCGAAGATGGCACCTTCGTCATATAATCTCTGCTTCTCAGCGGCCAGTTGAGGATATTTTTCGAATACACTCTTTTCGAAATCATTGATAACAACATCCTTCCACTTCTCAATGGGGAGAGAAAGGAGATTTCTGAGCCCCCGACCCTCAATCGATGGCCTCACGCCTCTATATGCCTCGGCAGTAGAAACGTGAATAGGGAAAGTCCTCGTCTCAATCTTGTATCTGGGCTTTTCTCCGAAAAGGTCATCGGTCCAGGGGGCGTCAAATGGGGTTAGAATCTCACCTCTACCCTCACCAAACATAGGTTTATTATACACAAAGAAAGGACAATCACTGCCAAGCTTTGCAGCATAGGCAGCAAGGGTCTCTTCCGAAAGGTTCAGTTCGAACAGGGTGTTGAGGCTCTTCAGCGTGAAAGCTGCATCTGCAGAGCCTCCACCCAATCCTGCACCCACCGGTATCTGCTTGCAAAGGTGTATCTCCACAGGTGGGAGATCGAAATCTCTCTCCAGCAGTCTGTACGCCCTTACACACAAATCCTCTTCGGGATTCGCATCCGGAAGGGGATAGGTGAGTCCATAGTGCTTTATAGAAAAAATGTTAGATGTTACTATCTCCAAGATGTCACATAACCCCGTAGGGACAAAAAGGGTCTCAAGATTATGGAAACCGTCTGGACGCTTCTCTATAATCCTGAGTCCTAGATTGACCTTAGCGTTGGGATATGAAACAATATTCATAACTTAATTATCAACCACCACACTTGCTGTAGTCACAATCCTGACAAGCGAGACAACCCTCTTTATAGATCAGTCTGGTAGAACCGCATTTAGGGCATTTCGCACCTGGTTTAGCTTTGGTTCCGTCAGGAATATATCTCTTGAGTGCCCTCTCAATACCATTCTTCCAGGTATTGATGCTCTCCTCATCGAGGTTAAGACCTTTTACCAAGTTTACGATATCCACGATAGGCATACCGTTTCTGATCACACCTGAGATAAGTTTGGCGTAGTTCCAGAACTCTTTATCAAACATGTGTGAGATACCACCGAGGATACAAGGGTATCCGTATTTGTCCTTGTAGTGGAAGTCGTAGCGCGATTTTGCACCCTCTTCACCCTTCTCTTTTACGATCCAGCCTGTAGTAATGCTTGAAGGGAGAGAGCGGGTCTCGTCAAGAAGACCGGTAAAGATCTCATAAGGTTTGCCATCATATTTGCCCACAAATGCAATCCACTGCTCTGAACCGTTTCTGAAGCGGATCACATCGGCCTCAAGTGATTTTGGACGGGTAATTGGCTTGTTGTGCTCCTCTGCCTTCTTGTCGTTGGCAGACACAAGAACTCCTGTACGTGAACCGTCTCTGTATACGGTAATACCTTTACATCCGCACTCCCAAGCAGTTCTGTACACCTCAGAAACCATCTCCTCACTGATCTGGTTTGGCAAGTTCACTGTCACACTGATAGAGTGGTCCACCCATTTCTGCATCTTACCCTGCATCTTCACTTTAGCTACCCAGTCGATATCGTTTGAGGTGGCTTTGTGGTAAGGAGATTTCTTGACAATATCAGCAATCTCCTTCTCTGACATATTTTTAACAGCCTCCACATCGTAGCCATTTACTCCGCACCATGTCAAGAAACCGTGGTGGAATACATAGTACTCTTCGAAGCAATCCCCATTCTCATCCTTGAACGCAATCTTGGCATTAAGATCATTAGGATTCACTTTTCTTCTTCTCTTATAGAATGGGAGGAATACAGGCTCAATTCCCGATGTGGTCTGGGTCATCAAAGATGTAGTACCTGTAGGGGCAATAGTCAATAGTGATATATTTCTTCTGCCGTAGCGGGCCATAGCCTCATAAAGCTCCTCATCCTCGTGACGGATACGGCAAATCATAGGGTTATTGACCTCTTTGTTTGTATCATAGATAGGGAATGCACCCCTCTCTTTTGCCATCTCTACAGATGAGCGGTAAGCCTCCACTGCCAAAGTCTTCTGAACCAGAGTAGCAAACTCGATAGCTGCGTCTGAGCCGTATGTATAACCGAGTGCAGCAAGCATATCGCCTTCACCTGTGATACCAAGACCTGTTCTTCTGCCACCAAGAGATTTCTGTTTGATCTTCTCCCAAAGCTCAAGCTCTGTTCTCTTCACATCTGCATCCTCAGGATCTTTTCTCACCTTGGCGATGATGGCATCGATCTTCTCCATCTCAAGGTCGATAAGGTCATCCATTAGTCTCATCGCTTTTCTCACGTGAGTTTTGAAAAGGTCAAAGTTAAATTTTGCCTCAGGTGTGAATGGATTCTCCACATAAGAGTAGAGGTTCACAGCGATAAGACGGCAAGAGTCATATGGACATAGAGGAATCTCTCCGCAAGGGTTTGTACTTACTGTCCTGTAACCTTTGTCTGCATAGCAATCAGCCACAGACTCCCTCAAAATGGTATCCCAGAACAATACACCTGGCTCGGCAGACTGCCATGCATTGTGTATAATCTTCTTCCAAAGGGCACTTGCATCGATCTCTTTGGTCATCTTTGGATTGTTTGAGTATACAGGATACTGCTGAACGTAAGGTTTTCCGCTCAAAGCACTTCTCATAAACTCATCATCCACCTTCACAGATACGTTTGCACCAGTAACTTTACCCTTCTCCATTTTGGCATCGATAAAGTTCTCTGAATCCGGGTGTTTGATAGAGATAGATAGCATAAGTGCACCTCTACGTCCGTCCTGTGCCACCTCACGGGTTGAGTTCGAGTAGCGCTCCATGAATGGAACGATACCTGTCGAGGTCAATGCACTGTTTAGAACAGCACTACCGGCAGGTCTGATGTGTGAAAGGTCGTGTCCTACACCACCACGCCTTTTCATCAACTGCACCTGCTCCTCATCTATTTTCATGATTCCACCATAAGAGTCAGCAGGATTGTCGTGACCGATCACAAAACAATTTGACAACGAAGCCACCTGATAGTCATTGCCGATACCGGCCATAGGACCACCTTGAGGAATGATGTGTTTGAAATCTTTAAGAAGATCGAAGATATCCTCAGAGGTAAGAGGATTAGGGTACTTTGATTCTATCCTTGCAAATTCATCTGCAAGTCTCTGATGCATTTCTACAGGAGATTTCTCATAAATATTGCCCTGAGAGTCCTTCATGGCATATTTATTAATCCAAACGGATGCAGCAAGCTCATCCCCTTTAAAATAAATTTTGCTTTCAGCTAATGCCTCTTCGTAGGTGTAAGTCTTCATACTTTGCTATCGTTTTTGGTGAAATTAGGCTGCAAGTTATTACCGAATTCCACCAAAAAAAAGACAGCAATAGGAAAGTTATTAACGAAATTATTAACAACAGTTTTTACTACAATCCCTGCAATTTGAAAACTCCCCTCTGAGGCGTTTCTCGACAAGATTTTCCATCCTCTCCCTCAACTCTGCATTGGAAATTTTTTCAAGCACCGAATAGGCAAATGCCATCTGTTGGAGAAGTCTCGCCTCATTTACCGGAATACCCCTTGAGCGGAGGTAGAAAAGTTCGTTCTCATCCAGACGCCCGATAGTAGCTCCATGTGAACATTTTACATCATCTGCATATATCTCCAGCTGAGGCTGAGTATTGATCTTTGCCTTCTGAGAGAGGAGAAGATTGTGGTTTGCCTGATATGCATCAATCTTCTGGGCATCCTGCTTCACATAGATAATGCCAGAGAAATTGCCTTTTGCCTCATTGTCCAGAATCCCTTTGTAGAGCTGGCTGCTAGTGCAATTGGGGACATTGTGGTTCATCTGCACAGTGTTGGAAACCTCCTGATGACCATCCACCAGATAGAGGCCGCTCAAATCCACATCAGCGTGCTCACCATTGATATCCACAGTCACTTTATTGTCAATGTTCCCGCCATGAAGGGTAAGGAATGACATTTTTAGCGAAGAATCAGCACCTGCCTTAATATTGAATCTGGTGTTATGAACCGCATCGTTGTGTTCATTCTGCATCACTACTATCTCCACCATCGCCCTATCCTCAAGATGCACCTCCACCTCTTCATCTGTCACAAACTTGTCCATAGTGAATGTGTGGGAGCAAAGGAGCAGCCTTGCCTGCGATCCCTCTCCGAAATGGAGTGTATTTTTATAGGCAATCTCCAATGGAGAACCCTCTGTCCTGACACTTATAACCTGGAGAATATCCTCCATCACCTGCCCCTTTTCAAGGGAGATGGAGAAAGGTGTAGTGGTACCCTGTACGCCGCCATTGACGATGAAGAGCTGCCTGGTCCCTTTCATAGGGACGCGGCATCTGAACTGCTCTGTCAATGGAGACTCAGGTGCGTATATATAATTCAACTCTCCCATACTAACCATTGATTAGCCAGTCGTAACCCCTCTGTTCTACCTCCAGTGCAAGCTCCTTACCGGCAGTTTTGATAATTTGTCCTTTGTAGAGGATGTGAACCACATCCGGCACGATATAGTCGAGCAATCTCTGATAGTGCGTAATCACGATAAACGCATTGTCGGGTCTTTTGAGATTGTTGACACCTGTAGCCACTATTCTGAGGGCATCCACGTCAAGACCGCTGTCGGTCTCATCAAGTATGGCAAGTCTTGGCTCAAGCATAGCCATCTGGAAGATCTCATTTCTCTTCTTCTCACCCCCTGAAAAGCCCACATTTACCCCACGTGATGAAAATGAACTGTCCATACCCACGATAGCCATCTTCTCCCTCATCAGTTTAAGGAATTGGGCCGAGGTCAAAGGCTCCAAACCTTTTTGTTTCCTGTGTTCATTTACAGCACTTTTCATAAAGTTCACGTTTGACACTCCAGGAATTTCTATGGGATATTGGAATCCGAGGAAAACACCTGCCCAAGATCTCTCTTCTGGGCTGAGTTCCAGCAGATTATGGCCATCAAGGACCACTTCACCCTCTGTTACCTCGAAAGTATCGCGTCCGGCAAGCACCGAAGAGAGAGTGGATTTGCCTGAACCGTTAGGCCCCATAATAGCGTGAATTTCACCCTCTTTAACATTTAAGTTAATCCCTCTTAATATCTCTTTTTCCCCTACTTTTGCGTGAAGATTTTTAATTGTCAGCATTTTGTTTCCCTCCATTCTTTTTTCCAGGTATTGAAACCCAGAATGGCATTCATCCAGTACAAAGCACTTACTATAGGCATAAATACCAGACCTGCCGAAACGTATAATATAATGTTAGTAGTATTTACAATAATCCAAGCTCCCCAGCAGTCAAGCTTCTTCTGAGCAGACAGATACTGGGCAGTAAACATAGCACCCATAACACAGGCATCCAGGAATGGCCTGCGTGCAGGGGGGAATACTTCCGGAAACTGGCCCGAAATCCATTGCATGAAGAATCCCCACGCCATTGTGAAGAGAACAATTCCTCCCACGAACATAAGGCGCTCCCTGTTGTTGAGAACAGTGACCTTGAGTTCCCTCTTCTTATTCTCCTCATCCTTGGCCGGATGGGTCCAGCGATAGTGCCCGAGGATGGTAAAAGCAAGAGATATGGGCTGAAGAAGCATACTTGAATAAAGGTGCTTCTGGATGAACATGGTAAAGAGCAATATTGCGTAAATATAGCCGAACCAGAAGTTGATACTTTTACCCCTTCCGGCCAAAAACACATTTGTTAAACCAAATAATACTGAGACCAGTTCAAGCAAACTGACCCCAACGCCTCCAAGGGTAAAAATTATAAAGTCTGTACTTAGTATTCCCATAATCCCACTATCCTACACTACCCTCCAGAGATACTTGCAGGAGCTTCTGCGCCTCCACTGCAAACTCCATTGGGAGATGGTTAATAACTTCTCTTGTATATCCTCCGATAATAAGACCCACTGCGTCTTCAGCTGTGATACCCCTCTGGGTACAATAGAACAACTGGTCCTCGCTGATTTTCGAGGTAGTCGCCTCATGCTCGGTCACGGCAGTCATATTTTGTGACTCCACCACAGGGAATGTATGGGCTCCACACTTGACCCCGAGGAGAAGCGAATCGCATTGCGAAAAGTTTTTCGCATTGTCCGCCCCCGGAAGGATCTTGATCAGAACACGATAGCTGTT
>JAZRHK010000009.1:0-11125 GCA_045644725.1 Candidatus Coprenecus sp.
ATCGGGGCAAGGTTCTTCTTGGTGGTGGTATAGCGGAACGGGCCACATCCGAAGTAATCGGGTATGGAACTCTCCAGGACAGAGAGTATATCCTCAAACGAATTCACCGTACTCCCAATGATGTAATCTTCCCCCAGGATATCCCGGGCCTGGGATACCGGCATATCCATCTTCCCCAGATGTACTCCGTCTGCCCGGAGTTTTTTTGCAAGGTGTACATTGTCATCGATGATAAACACCGCACCATACTCACGGCACATGGCCTTGACTGCCAGAGCGCACTCCTCCATCAGAGAGTCATCGGACCCTTTCATGCGCAGCTGTATCCAGCGGCATCCCCCATCCAGTGCCATGCGGGCGGAATCAAGGTACGAATAGTTGCAGTTTGTGTGTGTTATGAACTGAAGTTTGTGGTGCAGGGGCAGTGTCCCTGGGAGAGTGGAGGTCTTCATTGTCAAAAGTTTTGATCCAACCCAGAGAGAACGGCCATACCATAGCCGACAGACAATGAATACCATACCGTTTCCCTGCGCTGTTATTATACATATCAGGTTCATAGGGTATAATCTCAGCCGGACCATAAGTGCCCAGCACCCCTAACAGCATTGCAAAGATAATAAAATATTTTCTCGTATCCGATTTTTGCGGTTTCCGTATTCCAAGTCGTCTGGCTTATATTTTGCAGGGTGTATGTGGATTGGTTTTTCTGTCTTATCTTTGCAGTATAAATTTGTTGATATGAGAATACTTGTTGTTGATGATGAGAGGAGTATCAGGAATACTCTTAAAGAGATTTTGGAATTTGAAGGTCATGAGATAACCCTGGCGTCGGATGGAGCAGAGGGTGTGGAGAAGGCTCAAGCTGCGCAGTTTGATGCTATTTTCTGTGATATCAAGATGCCAAATATGGATGGAAAGGAGTTGTTGGACAAGCTTGTGCAGGGGGGATGTGAATCCACCATTATCATGATGTCGGGACACGGAGATATTGATACAGCAGTAGATTGTATCAAAAAAGGTGCTTATGACTTTATACAGAAACCTTTGGATTTGAATAGAATCCTCATCACACTCAAGAATGCCACTGACAAGAGAGAGCTTGTGAAAGAGACCAAGACTCTGAAGAGAAAAATCTCTAAAGTCCAGGAAATAGTGGGGGAATCAGCTGCTATCACCAGAGTGAAGGAGATGATAAAGAGGGTCGCTCCGGCAGATGCCAGAGTCCTAATCACTGGATCAAATGGTACAGGTAAGGAGTTGGTTGCCAGATGGCTTCACGAACTGAGCAATAGGGTATCAGCACCTTTTGTCGAGGTCAATTGCGCAGCTATACCAAGTGAACTCATAGAGAGTGAGCTCTTTGGACATGAGAAAGGTGCATTTACCTCTGCTATCAAGCAGCATAAAGGGAAGTTCGAGCAGGCAAATGGAGGAACTCTGTTTTTGGATGAGATAGGTGATATGAGCCTTGCAGCTCAGGCCAAGGTTCTGAGGGTGCTTCAGGAGCATAAGCTGAGCAGGGTAGGCAGTGACAAGGATATAGAGGTGGATGTCAGGGTAGTGGCAGCTACCAATAAGAACCTTAAAGAGGAGATAGCCAAAGGGACATTCCGTGAAGACCTTTACCACAGACTGAGTGTTATCATAATTCACCTCCCCTCTCTGGCAGATAGGAAAGAGGATATCCCTCTTCTGGTAGACCATTTCATCAGACAGATTTGCGCTGAAAACGGAAAACCGGTGATGAAGATTGAGAAGCAAGCTTTGGCTGAGCTTTCGGAGTATGGATGGAGCGGCAATATCCGCGAACTGCGCAACGTCGTGGAGAGACTTCTTATCCTTTCAAATGGTGTCATCACCAGAGATGATGTGATAACTTACGCTATCCCTTCTGATAAATAGGAAGAGTAAATGTAAAGTTGGCACCACCCATTGATGAACTTCTATAGGTGATTTCGCCACCACTCTGGTCTACAATATTTTTACAGATAGCCAAGCCCAATCCTGTGCCGCTGCTTTTGGTGGTGAAATTGGGCTTGAACAATTTTATGAGGTTCTCCTCTTTCACCCCTTCTCCATTGTCCTCTATAGATACGCTGTAGAATGATCCAACCTGTTTCAGTGTAATCAGAATTTTCCCGATCTCGCTGGATTCAAGCGCCTGGATAGCATTACTTATCAAATTCACCAGAACACGTGTAATCTGATCTTTTTTGGCCATCACATCAGCTTGAGTAAGGTTGGACCTGAACTCCAGGGATATATTATCCCTATTGTCGAAGAAGAGGAGCTGGTCTTGAATGAGTGCTACCAAATCAAACAGTTTGTTGTCTTCGTTATAGAATTTGGCGAAACTTGAGAATTCGGAGGCAGTTTGGGATAGTATGTTGATCTGCTCCAGCAGTGATGCGGCTGTAGTGTAGAATTTATCATCCCAATTAGGGATGTTCTGCTGTTTGAGCCTTATCAGATGCTGTATGCTGAGCTGCATTGGGGTCAGAGGATTTTTTATCTCATGTGCAATATGTCTGGCCATCTCTTTCCATGCCTGTTCCCTTTCGCTCTCTGCCAGTTTGCGGGTACTCTCCTCAAGATCATCCACCATATTGTTATATGCATTTACAAGTGCCCCCAATTCGTCGTCCACGGAGTATGAGATGTGTTCACCTTTTTGGGAGATGTCCAGATCCTGCATCTTTTTGCTTATCATTACTACAGGTTTGGCTATTGAGCTGGAGAGGAGACCGCTCACCAGAAGCGATGCAAGAATGAGTATGAGGAAAAGGTTAACTATAGTGGCGATGATAGGAGAGGCATCCTCCTTTACCTCCGAGATGTCCAGGAAGTACGGAATGTTGAGTATCGCTATAAATTTTCCGTTTATGTTGAAAATGGGTGCATATAGGGAGAAATAGTCGAGTGAGGCGATTTTCTCTCTTGTTATTACCTGCTTTTCATTGTCATAGAAGATCTCCTGATATGCATGAGGATTTATTCTGGTACTTACCAGATATTGGTTGAATACTTCATCTTTGGTGGTTATTATAAGTTTGCCATCAGTGCTGAACAGATTTATGTCTATTTGTGTGTTGAGAGCAATACCTTTTAGTGCATCTACAATATCCTGGGTAGCTATGTCCATATTGCCATTGGCATATTTGCATAACTCCGAGACTGATGTCTGGATGGATGTGAGCTTATCCTCCATCATGGATGTGTTGTTCTCTTCGAACACTTTGATGATGAACAGGATAGTTCCTGTTCCCATAAGACCGATAGCAGCCACCAGAGAGGTGGTAATGAGGTATGCAATCTTATTTCTGAAAGAGTGTGTGTGCTGTATCTCTTTCTTTTTATTCTTCTTCTCTTTCTTGAAACGGAAAATTGCATACAATATTAGAGAGTAGAATATGAAGAGATATGAAAAAGTCACCATGTATGGTACAATTGAGCGTACGCGTCTGGATACTATGATAAATCCTTCCTGTGAGGTTTTGTTGACAAAATGCACATATCCGTTGAGTCTGTGATGTGAATAACGCTCTTTGTACTCCCTTTCATTTATGAGAGGGTAGTTGTATTTTCCATCATATGCTACCAATTTGTTTTCGTAGTATTTTGCATATGAATAGATATCTGGAAGGTTTTTTCTATTGACAGCCCGTGAATCTATCATAGTGTTGGGATAGCCAAGTGATTCATTGACTTTCTTAGAGTCTATCTCCAGATACAGATTGTAAAGTTTGCCCTCCTTTACGAAAGAAAACTGTCCAAAGTAGTTTATGAAACTGTTATTGTTGTTTAATGAGAAAAAGTTGGAGCTGGAACCCAGTGATATGCCGTATTTCTCCAAAATCTCTTTTCTGAAGAATGAAAAACAGTCTACGGGATATGAATATGTGTCAATTTGGAGAAGGTCATTTGGTTTGCAAATGGTGACACGTATGTCATATTTGTTGATGAAACTCCAAAAATACAACTCTTCAATCCTGCTTTTTATAAGATCACCGCTATTTGGTACAGCTATAAGGAGATTGACTATGGGGTCTTCCTGGATAAGACCTTCAATGGATCTGAAGTGAAGTTCCAGGTCCAGGTCCCTGTCTATTGCCAGTTTGTTGGAGATGGATCTGTTGCGTTCAAACTCTTTAGTGAAACCATAGTTGGCGACACAGATGACGCTGTATACCGAGATTATGATCAGATACACCAGTATACCTTTTCTTGACAAGAGGGATATTCTGTTCTTAAGATTATAGGCAATCGATGTAAACTGGAGCGATAATAGCAGTGCTATGAATAGAAGGGCATATGTGAAGAATGATATGATTGTGTAAATGGATATCCCCTCCATATTGTATAGCTCCAGATCTATGCTGGAATTGAGAATCAGCGATTTTAGTGTAAAGTGGATATAGCACAGAATAAATACAGGCGCCACTGTAATGACAGCCATCTTTAATTTTTTTGACACCTCTGAGGAGTGTATAACATTACTGATGAGTTCCTTTCTCATCATGAATACAGCAAGAATGTCAAGGAAGAGGAATATGTGATTTATCACTATGGCTCCCAAAGAGTCAAAGAGCCCTCCGTCGGCATATAGTGATGGAGAGAAGAATATGAAACTGTGGAATGTACTTTTGGATAAGGTAAATGCAATTATCCTTAGGCTGATGAGTGATATCAGGGTTATTGCCAATGATTTGAAACTCCTCTTGTGAGAGTGGAATGCAAACAGGGCGAAGCCTACAAACAGGATGGCCAGCCATCTTAACAGTGTAAATGGAGAAGCATTGTAGTTGTTTGTAGTGTTGATGATGGAGAACAGAGGTATGCCATCCCGAGTAGATATCACATTGGAATCATTGAGACTGACCGGAACTACAGAGTATTGTTCATCCACCCCCAACTTGGGGTTGATGGTGTTTTGCAGTATGGTGTTCTCGGATATGTAATCTGTATTGATGAGAATTCCCCCTATGACCTTGGAATTGCCCTCCTTGTAGGTCTTTATTACATACCAGCAGTTGCCAATATTGGCATATTGTGCTTCTGACCGCAAATATGGCAATGGGGTATTGAACGGGTGTGTATTTGACAGGTCATGGAAAACATACCACGGGTGCTTCCTGTCCACTTTGTCATTGTGGACGGGGAAAAGGTTGGCCCATGATTGCAATGTGTCGGATACATATTTGTATATCACCATATCCTCCGGAAAATTGAACAAATCAATCCACTCGGCAGATGATGTGCTTAAAGCTTTTTCAGCGTATTCGTCAAGAATTGAGATTCTTATGTTCAGCCTTTTCTGGAGTTTGTCTGCCTCTGTTTCTGGAGACTCGTAATGATATTGGATAAATGAAAGTCCAATGCATATTGCTGCCAGCACCAAAAATGTTAGTGGAAGGTGTTGGCTGATATATTTTTTTATGTTAGTCCAATTACTCATTGTGATAAGGTTCACCTTTTATTATAGTGAATGCCCTGTATATTTGTTCAATGAAGAAAAGTCTTATTATCTGGTGTGAGAATGTCATTGCCGAGAGGGATAATTTGGAATCAGCACGATCATATACTGACGGTGCGAATCCGTATGCTCCCCCCACAATAAAGACAATTGACTTGGTACCGGATATCCCCTCTTTTTCTATCTCTTTGGCCCATTCGACTGATTTGAACTGTTTTCCCTTCTCATCCAGCAGAACTACTTTGTCGGTGTTTTTTATCTGTTTAAGGATAAGTTCTCCCTCTTTCTCCTTTATCTGGTCTTTTGATAATGATGATGTATTTTTCAGCTCAGGAATCTCTATGTACTCAAAGGTAGTGTAGTGCCTGATCCGTCTTATGAAGATGTCGCACCCCTCCTTGACGAAGGGGAAAGTTGTTTTGCCTACTGTCAGAAGAGTTATCTTCATATGAAATTCTGTTTGTATACAAATATAATGTGAATTAATCTAATTTTGAAAATTTTGTATGGCTTGATTATTGTAGTGCCCTTTTGTAAAATTATTGAGCTGTAATGAGGTATTTTCTTTTGGTTTTATCCCTTTTTACGCTATCATTTGTCGCGTCTGCGCAACATACAGGCGGCGGTGATGTGTTTGTTCCTATTTCCAAATATCTGGAAAGCGGCAATGCTAAAAATTTATCTGCATGGTTTTCTGAAAATATAGAGCTGGTAATATTTGGTGACAGGAACAATTGTAGCAGAAATCAGGCCAGACAGATATTGAAGAGGTTCTTTACCGACTATACTCCTCGCTCATTCAAGATTGTACACAAAAGCGGAGTCTACCCCATGGTTTATGCCATAGGGGAGCTGGAAGGTGGCGGAAACAAGTTTAAGGTAACTGTTTTTGTAAAAACGACGGAGAGAGGGAATTATATCCAGCAACTCTCCATCGATAAAGAATAGTTCACTACTCCAATTCTCTATTTTTGCCTCATATATATCTGGATGGGGCAGCCAGTGAAATCGAAATAACTCCTCAGTTTGTTCTCCAGGAACCTCTTGTATGGATCCTTGATGTATTGGGGCAGGTTACAGAAGAAAGCAAATGACGGGCTCTGTGTAGGGAGCTGTGTGATAAATTTGATCTTGATGTATTTGCCTTTGGTGGCAGGTGGAGGGTAGTTCTCGATCTCCGGAAGCATAGCTTCATTAAGTTTGGATGTAGGGATCTTCTGTGAGAAGTTTTCGTACACTTTGGCTGTAGCGTCAAGAACATCCAGAATTCTCTGCTTGTTGATGACTGAGGTGAAGATTATAGGGAGGTCGTTGAATGGTGAGAGCCTCTCTTTGATCACCTGGGTGTACTCTTTCATAGTGTTGCTGCTCTTCTCGACAGTATCCCATTTGTTGACTACCACTACGCACCCTTTTTTGTTCCTGTTTATGAGGTTGAATATCGCAAGGTCCTGAGCCTCAATACCACTCTGTGCATCAATCATAAGGATGTAGATGTCAGAGTGTTCAATGGCCCTGATTGAGCGCATTACAGAGTAGAATTCCAGGTCCTCTCTCACTTTTGTCTTCTTTCTCAGTCCGGCTGTGTCGACAAGGATGAACTCGTGGCCGCACTTGTTGTAGTACGATTCCACTGAGTCCCTGGTGGTGCCGGCGATAGGTGTGACGATATTCCTGTCTTCGCCAAGAAGGGCGTTGGTAAGTGAAGATTTGCCCACATTCGGTTTGCCGACTATGGCAACCCTTGGGATACCTGCGTGTGGATCCTCCACTTTTTCATCTTTAGGGAGGATGCGTACTATCTCATCGAGAAGGTCTCCTGTGCCGCTTCCATTTGAGGATGATATGCTCCATATCTCACCAAGTCCCAGTGAGTAGAACTCGTATGCATCATACTGTTTGGCAGCGGAGTCCACTTTGTTGACTGCCAGGATTACAGGTTTTTTGGATTGTCTTAGTATCTCGGCAATCTCCGAGTCGTAATCTGTAATGCCTGTCCCCACCTCTACCATAAAGAGGATGGCATCTGCCTCCTGAATGGCGATGGTTACCTGTTTTCTGATCTCCCCTTCAAAGATGTCGTCAGAGTTGGAAGTGTAACCTCCTGTGTCCACTACAGAAAATTCGTGACCGCACCATTCGCAACGACCGTAGTGTCTGTCTCTGGTAACACCGGCAGTCTCATCCACGATCGCTTGTCTCATCCCTACAAGTCTGTTGAACAGGGTAGATTTGCCCACATTCGGGCGTCCAACTATGGCTAATAAACTCATTTGTTTTCCTCCTTTTCTTTCATTAATGTTTTGGCTGCACATATTTCGTTGCAGCTCACGCAAAAGTCATCGTCGCAGCCACCAGATTTCCTGTTTTTCTTCCTCCATATCCTGAACTCCTCCTCTTTGGCACAGATGATCCCCCTTTTTCTCATCTCCTTGTTGTGGGATATCTCTGTGTCGGGGAAATCCTTCCCCCTGAATATGATGTTGAAACACATCAGGAAAATGGCTATTCCCACGAATATGAGTGCTGCTATAATGATCTTCATATCTTGCTTATACCCATTTTTCAGGGTAGTGTATCGGTTTGTCGCTAACTTTGATTACAGGGGCCATCTGGTGCACTTTGAAGGCACTTCTCGCCTTGAGTGTTAGAATCCTGTCTATCAGTGCCTCTTCCACACCCTCTTCAAGCAGTTCCTCTTTGCTCTTCCCCTCTTCAATCAGAGCATGCAAAACCGGATCAAGCAATGCATACTCTGGGAGGGAGTCGGTGTCTTTCTGATCGTGGCGGAGTTCGGCAGACGGTGCTTTGGTGATGGTGGAGATAGGGATAATGGTCCTCTCGCGGTTTATATAACGGGCGAGGTCATAGACCTGAATCTTATAGATATCCGCAATCACCATAACGGCGCCGGCCAGATCGCCATAAAGGGTGCCGTAACCCATAGCCAATTCACTTTTGTTGGATGTGTTGAGGGCCAAAGCTCCGTGTCTGTTGGAGTAGGCCATCACTATCATCCCCCTTATTCTTGCCTGGATGTTCTCCTGGGTGTTGTCCCAAGAGTTGTCCCCGTCAAAGATTGGAGCCAAGTCTTTGATAGCTCTGTGGTACATCTTCTCAATAGGGATAACCATGTGTTTCATATCCAGGTTGTTTGCGAGGTCTACAGCATCTGTCAGGGAGTGCAGGGTGGAGAACTGTGATGGCATCAGGATGCCACATACGTTCTCTTTGCCGAGAGCCTCCACAGCAAGTGCTGCCACCACTGCAGAGTCTATACCTCCTGAAAGGCCCAGGACTGCCTTTTTCTGCCCTGATTTGGCAAAAAATTCCCTAAGGGATGAGACCAGTGTGGCGTGAATTTCTTCTATGGAGTATTCAAAAGTCTTCATTGTAGTCTAGAAAATGAAGCTTGGGCTGATAGGTTGGTAGTTATATACTTTATTTATGATATCAGCAAAGATATCTGCTACTGAAAGCACTTTGATCTTGGAGATATCCTGATCTGGACGTGGTCTCAAAGGAATGGTGTCAGATACCACCACTTCGCAAAGAGCAGATTTTGCAATCTTCTCATATGCCTGGCCTGAGAATACAGGGTGGGTGGCCAATGCACGTACGCTCAAAGCACCTTTCTCCATAAGCATATCTGCCGCTTTTGCGATGGTGCCGGCGGTGTCGATCATGTCATCCACGATGATGATGTTTCTCCCCTCTACTTCGCCGATGGCAGTCATGGATCCCACAACATTTGCCCTCTCTCTTGATTTGTGGCAAACGATAAGTGGGCAGCCAAGTACGCGAGAGTATGCATTTGCCCTTTTTGCACCACCCATATCAGGGGCAGCGATAGAGAGGTTCTCAAGGTTGAGGCTTCTCATATAAGGCAAGAAGAGTGAGCTTGCATATACGTGGTCAACAGGGAAGTCGAAGAAACCCTGGATTTGGTCTGCGTGAAGGTCTGCGGTCATAACTCTGTCGCATCCTGCAGCGTGAAGAAGATTTGCTACCAATTTTGCTCCGATAGATACCCTTGGACGGTCTTTTCTGTCTTGTCTTGCCCAGCCGAAGTATGGCATAACTGCGATAACTTTGTAAGCAGAGGCCCTTTTGGCTGCATCAATCATAAGAAGCAGTTCGAAGAGGTTGTCAATAGGTGGGAAGGTGGATTGTACGATAAATACTGTAGCACCACGAACAGATTCGTCAAATGCAGGCTGGAATTCTCCGTCGCTGAAATCTGTAACGATAGATTTACCAAGTTCCAAGTTCAGTGATCTTGCTATTTTTTCTGCAAGGTACCTTGATCCTCTACAAGAGAAAATTTTGATAGTATGAGTGTGATCCATGGTTATAATAATTTAGAGTAGTGTCGAAATGTAATCAAGTATCTGGTCTTTCCCAAGTCCGGTCTCTGCAGATGATACAAATACCGGAGGGAGTTCTTCCCAATACTCCAGAAGGGCTTTTTTATTCTTCTCGACCTGTGATGCACGGGCATTTACGCCGAGTTTGTCCCCTTTGGTGAATATGATGGCAAATGGGATGCCGAGTTCTCCGAGCTTTATCATAAACTCCAGGTCTATCTTCTGTATGTCGTGACGTGAGTCAAGCAGGACAAACAGAGTGACGAGCTCTTCCGATTTGCATATGTAGTGTGTGATGATGTCGGACAACTGGTCTGTCTTCTTTTTTGATATCTTGGCGTAGCCGTAGCCAGGAAGGTCGACAAGGTACCATTGGTCGTTGATATAGAAGTGGTTGACCAATCTTGTCTTGCCTGGGGTGGCTGAAGTATGAGCCAGTTTTTTCTGCTCGCAGAGCATATTGATCAATGAGGACTTGCCCACATTGGATCTGCCTATAAATGCAAATTCCGGAGCCCTCAGTTTGGGCCTCTGGTCAAGTTTCTGGCTGCTGCCTGCGAATGTTGCCTTGGTTATCCTCATTGCAGTTGTTTTGGATGCAAAAATAGAAAAAATTTCTTACATTTGTAAGTATGAATGAAGGGATAACTCTATATGATTTGCAGAAGCGTGTAAAAGGGTGTCTGGAGAGTGGGTTTCCCCATTCCTATTGGGTTAAGGGTGAGATAAGTGCGGTGAAGACCAATTTTTCCGGACATTGTTACATAGATCTTGTGGATAAGGATGGTTCCAGTGCTGATATTCGTGCCAAAGGGCATGCTATAGTGTGGAGCTCATCGTGGAGAGTTCTCAGACCATATTTCGTCGGAGCTACCGGTCGGGAGCTGTCAGTGGGTATGAATATTCTGGTCAAGGCTCAGGTGCAGTACTCTGAACTCTATGGACTTAGCTTGATAGTTTATGATATAGATCCCTCCTTTACCGTGGGTGAGGCCGAACTCCGTCGCCGGGAGGTGATGAACAGGTTGAGGGAGGAGGGGATGTTTGATATGAACACTACCCTTGAATTGCCCCCGCTCCCAAGGAGTTTTGCTGTAATTTCATCCGAGACTGCTGCAGGTTACAGGGATTTTATGAAGCATCTCCACGACAACAGTTATGGCTTCAAATTCTATACGAAGCTCTATTCGGCCCCTATGCAGGGTGGGACAGCCCCGGCCGGGATAGTGGAGGCTCTGGATGGTGTCATAGCTGATGTGGAGGGTGGAGCAGAGTCTTTTGATGC
>JAZRHK010000010.1:0-1857 GCA_045644725.1 Candidatus Coprenecus sp.
TCTTCAAATATGCACCCCTCTACAATAAGTTCAGAACCGTCTCTATGGCACTCGTGGTGCTCCAGATAACAGTCCCTGTAATGGGTGTGCTGGCGGTGAAGGAGCTGCTCGATATGGGGGCAGACCAGAAGAAAAAGGTTAAGAGAAGTTTTGCCATTGCCCTTGGTTTTACTGCAGGAATCTCTCTGCTTTTCGCCCTATTCCCAGGGCTGGCAGGTGATTTTGTCGGCAGGGCTGATGACCAGTTCCCTGGTGACATAGCAGCAGCGCTGGTGGATGACAGGAAGGCTCACCTTCGTGGCGATGCCATCAGAAGCCTTGTATTTATCCTCCTTGGAGCGGGAGCCCTGTGGTTTACATATCTCAAGAAATTGAAAAGCGTTTACGGTTTGGCCATTATCGGTGTGCTTATGCTTGTAGACCTGTGGAGTGTGGACAAGAGGTATCTAAATGATTCGCATTACATAAGGAGACAGGAGTACAAGAACATTTTTGCCGAGAGACCTGTGGACAAGATCATCCATCAGGACAGCGATCCATATTACAGGGTTCTCGATTTGAGTGTGAATACATTCAACGACTCGTATGTAAGCTACCACCATAAGACAATCGGTGGTTACAGCCCTGCAAAGCTGCAGAGATACCAGGATCTTATCCAGTACTACATTACCCCTGAGTTGGGCGCTGTAGTGGACGAGCTGAATGCCGCTATGGTCACTGCTGCCACAGTGGACGATTTGGAGAGAGGAATAGGATATCACAAGATGCTTTCGATGCTCAATACCAAATACATCATTTTTGACGGCAATACTGCCCCAGTGGTATATCCTTACCCTATGGGGAATTGTTGGCTGGTGCAGGATGTATATATGGCCTCTACTGCAGATGAGGAGATAGAGACCATTGCCCTTATTGATCCTGCAAAGCAAGTGATACTCTCTGCAAAGGACGCTGCTGTCGGGCAGTCAGGCATTGATGGTAAGAGCAAGTTTTCAGGCGAGGGTACTATTGCCCTGAGCCATTATGCTCCAAATGAGTTGAGATACAAGTTCTCTTCTGAGGCGGCTCAGCTGGCTGTATTCAGTGAGATCTATTATCCTGCAGGGTGGAAGGCATTTATTGATGGGACGGAGGCTCCTATTCTGAAGGCAGACTATACCTTCAGGGGATTGGCCATCCCTTCAGGGGAACATGAGATCGTATTCCGTTTCGATCCCCAGTCATTCCAGGTAGGTGCGGGCATATCACGTGTTACCTCTTTGCTCCTGTGGTTGGCATTGGCAGGGGTGGCAGTAACCGGTGTGTTGGGGAGAAGAAAAGAAAAATTATCATAACATATTTGCTGTATGTTGGAGATTATTGTGAAAATTGTAGAAAGGCTTCAGCAAATGGGCCTTTCCGAGTACCTGTCAATCTTTCTGATCCGTTTGGGGGTAATCCTGGTGATGCTTCTTCTTGCGTTTGTCATTGACAGGATATGCAAAAGGTTGGTTATTCCTCTTGTTCGCAAGATTACATCCAGGACTGAGTTCAAATGGGATGACTATCTTTTTTGCGATGCTGTGTTGAGAGATATGTGCAGCCTTGTTGCCCCTATATTTTTCTACGTGGTGCTGCCGGTCATTTTGCCGGGAGATGCCGTGCCAGGGTTTGTGATGATGCTGTGCCGTGTCTATTTCATCGCTGTAATTATGAAGTTGCTGTGTTCCATTATCACCTCGCTGTATGAGATGTCAAGCGAGCACGAGAGACTGAAAGACCACTCGATGAAGAGTTTTTACCAGATGCTCAAACTTGTGGTAATCTGTATAGGAGCCATTGTTATCATAAGTATTTTGGTGGGAAAGAATCCGATGG
>JAZRHK010000011.1:0-1092 GCA_045644725.1 Candidatus Coprenecus sp.
ACACAGATGAGATCGTGCATGACCTGCGCAGTCTCATCAACATGGCACCTGATGAGAGGATGAGACAGGAGCTGCAGAGAATCACCACCAAAGTGGAGCAGATGGATGACTGATCATCCATCCTGTGGTATAATGATTTAAAGGTTAGCGGAGCAAGATTATCCATCTTGTAAGCAAAAGAATCCCCGGAGTCGTGTGGTTACACTTCGGGGATCTTTTTTTATGCCCAAAAATATCAGCTGGACAAGTATGGAAAAAATTTCGGAAAAATTTTGCGTTTTTGGCATTTAAAATGTGCAATCGTCCGCTTTTACTCGCTCAAAACTCAATACAGAGCAAAATTATTTTATTTCCGAATATCATATACAAAATTGAAACTTTATTATATACTTTTGATGGGGAAAGTAATACCAAATACACCACAAAGGGGACTATTCACATGAAAGTTATTGCTGTTGCTAATCAAAAGGGTGGAGTGGCTAAGACCACCACCACCTACAATCTGGCCTGCGCAAAAGCTATGCAGGGCAAAAAGGTCCTGATGATCGACCTCGATCCTCAGGCAAGTCTCACCATCAGCTGTGGCATCATCCCGGACAGCGAGTCGGAAGATGATCACAATATATGCGATCTCTTTGATCCTGCAGTGGATCCAAGGACCTGCGCATATACTGTCGATGCCACAGGTCTCGACAATCTTTATATCATCCCATCAGACATCGATCTGGCCTACACAGAGACTAAGCTGATCATCGGAAGAAATCCAGACGTGCAGCTTAAGAGAGCAGTGAGAAAACTGGCTCCATATTTTGACTATTGTTTTATCGACTGCCCTCCTCAGCTCGGAAAGCTCCTGGTCAATGCGCTGGTCGCTGCAGATGCCGTCATCATCCCTGTCAAAACAGAATTATTGTCATACAAAGGACTCCAGGCTCTTTTGGATACCATCGAGAGCATCAGATCGGAAGAAGGAGAGGACTCCCTCAATCCGGATCTTAAGATAGCCGGAGCCATCGGCACGTTGTATGAGAAAAACGTCAATGATCACAAGGACGTGCTGGAGCTGATCAGCAGGAAGGTCAATGTCATCGG
>JAZRHK010000012.1:0-1270 GCA_045644725.1 Candidatus Coprenecus sp.
TCCGCCACCAAGAGTCTGCACATTGAACATAATCTGATGAACATCATGACCAAAGGCATTCTTATCCACTCTCCATCCTACATTATACTCATACACATCCTTTCTGGTCTTCTTATCTACACCATGTCCATGATGACCGCAAAGCACAAGACGAATATTAGGAACCTGACTCACTAACTTCTCCCATAGCTGCACTCCAGAGTTATTTCCAGCCTTCTGGGTGAGAGGGTACTTTTCCATCTATCCACTCAAAAGAGTTTGACACCGCCTCCCACTGCTGACGGCTTGTCTGGTTGAGCATTGTACGGGTCAGAGCATTATTGTCGTTCTGCTCCACAAGGTCACCCACACATATGACATCCTTCATGTTCAAGTGATCGATATTATCATATACCCACGACATCTGAAGGTCCAGAAGCGGCTTATTCAGATCGTATTTCACATATGCCTGAGGATCGCCGAGAAGGATCATTGTCGAAGAAGCGGGATCAGTAAGAGACTATCTATCAGCCCTATGCTGTGCAAAAAGCGAAGAAGCAGACAACAACAGTGCTGCCAAAACGCATACTTTTTTGATATTCATACAAAAAATCATTTTTATTCACGAGAAAGTTTAACCCTATACTCCAAAGGTTTTCCTGGAGCTGTAACAAAGTTTTCAACGTAAAACGACAGATTGAATTCATTCACCTTCAACGGTGCACCATGCCAATCAGAGCCATTAATCCACATTGTAAACTTTTCGTGTGGCTGAACAATCTTGAAACGTTTATAATGCACTTCCTCGCTGCCCGGTGCTTTCTTAAGCACAATCGGAACATTAGATACATTCTCAAACACCACCTCACATGATGTCTTATGGAACTTCACCTTGTGCATTACCAAAGAGGCCTCAAAAAGAGGTTTCAGCACTTCCTCACTGCCGTAGAGCATACCGTCACCGTACACGGCAGTCCTCCTTGCCCAAAGCGCTTCCTCAACACCTTTAACTGTCCTCTCTTTGGCAAAGATAAGGGTACATGGTCTGAGTTCCCCGGCATTGAAATCGAGTTCAAAGGCCATTGGAGAATGAGTGTCAGTTCCACCAATAAGAGTCAAATTGCGGTCAATAGCCCACTGGTGCGCCTCTGCACTATATCCATCACCGCCATTATAAATCTCGATTGCATCCATCAACCCCTGGTCAAACAGTTTCGTATGTTCCGGATACCACTTTGTCTCATTAGGAGCCTGTGAAGACCAGTGTGGATGATTCCAGACATTGAAGGAA
>JAZRHK010000013.1:0-2016 GCA_045644725.1 Candidatus Coprenecus sp.
GCTTGGCCTCCGACTTAGGTATTAAGGACTGTAGATGAAGCAGGCTCGCCGTATATATGGAAAATCACAGGGTATTTCTGCGAAGGGTCAAAGTTCTTTGGCTTGATCATCCAGCCGTCCAGAACAGCTTCCCCGATATCCACGCGGAAGAACTCCTTAGGGTTCAAGCCGAGGGAATCATAACGCTCCTTGAGGGCTTTGTTGTCCTGCATCACCTTGATAGTCTGATGCTTCTTGATGGAGATCATCTCATATACAGTAGGGGTAGTCGCATTCTGGAATGTATGGAGCGCATACTGGGCATTGCCGGAGATATTGTATCCGTGGTAGCCCGCTTCACCCTCAGGTGTCACCCTTTCAGCCTCCCCTTTGCCATCGAGACGGCTTCTGTAAAGATATCGGTCGATAGCGCTATAAGGTGATGCCATATAGTATACATACCCACCCTTAGGGTCAATGCATGAGATGCTCATCACATCGAAATCCCCTTTAGTGATAAGGCTCTCGCTCTTGCCGTCCCTCGACACTTTGTAGAGGTGCCTCCAACCATCCTTCTCGCTGGTCCAGGTGAAGTATTTTTCGTTCTCAAGCCATACGATATTGTCGTGGACATTGAGGAATGCCTCATCGGTATCTGTATAGATATTGCGAAGCTCCATAGTGGCTGCATCACCCACAAAAACCTTGTTTGTATTTTGCAGACGGTTGAGCTGCTGGATCATCACCTCGTTTGAATTGGGGATAAAGTCCATACGTGCGATGTAGTGGTTGCGAGGGTCCCCTGGGACATCAAACCATCTGCTCTGTGCAGTGGCAACATCTACTACACCCACTTTAACTGCTGAGTTCTGGGTACCTGCCTTTGGATATGGGAATGGGGTAACTGATGAGTAGATAGAGTCAACATTGTTGATTATATAGAAGACCCCTGTCCCTTTTGTGTCGGAGTGCCAATAGGCAATGGTCTTGCCGTCAGGGCTCCAGCGGAAACCGTCCTGGATCCCGAGTTCCTCCTCGTATACCCAGTCAAAGTTGCCGTTGATTATCTCGTCGCTGCCGTCAAATGTAAGCTGGGTCCTCTCCCCTGTGGCAAGGTCCTCCACATAGATATTGTTATAGTATACATAAGCCACCTTGTCTGCTGCCGGAGAGAATTTGGCAAACATCATCCTCGATGGATCAAGCCCCTTTCCAAGCTGACGGAAATCTCCCGACTTGAGGTCAAGAACCCAGTAGTCCCCACGGGTATTGTCACGCCACACACGGCGCGAATTGGTATAGACAAGCATTTTTGCATTGTCGTCAGACCAAATATAGTCGTGTATCTGCACCGCCTTGCCCTCGTGCATAAGGGCAGACGCCGCCACCACCACGCTCCTCTGTCCCGATTTGACATCGTAGCGGACTATATCACGGCCACCCACTTCCCGGTTGGGCTCAAGGGTAGAATACGAAATATTATCCTTCATCCACCGCATTGAGGCCACACCGCGCTGGCTGTATTTTCTGGTTTTATAGATATCTTCGAGAGTTAATTCTTGTGCTGCAACAGTCACAGAGCCTGACAAAAGGAGCAAAAAAGACAGAAAAAGCGATACTATTCTCATACTTGCAAAAACTATTTTATCCAAAGGTAGTGTAATTTATGATTTTTCAAAAATCGGCATTATCTTTGTCGGCTGATTTCAGGCAAATAAATGAAATTTATATATAGATAAAATTATGATTTATTCACACGAAGTGCAGCATATGTGCTGCGTAGCTCAAGGTGCCAATCACGGCCCGGCTCCCATTCCTGAAGAGGGCAAATGGGTAATGGCTAAGGAAATCAAAGATATTTCTGCTTATACTCACGGCGTAGGTTGGTGTGCACCCCAGCAGGGCGCTTGCAAATTATCTCTTAACGTAAAGGACGGCATCATCGAGGAAGCTCTCGTTGAGACAATCGGCTGCTCCGGTATGACTCATTCCGCAGCTATGGCTGCTGAAATTCTCCCCGGCAAAACTCTCCTCGAG
>JAZRHK010000014.1:0-12956 GCA_045644725.1 Candidatus Coprenecus sp.
CCCCACGAACGCCCCTGCCCCAGAATATAGGACTCGTCCCAATTGGTAAGGGGTGGGAATATGGCATTTGCTCCGAAATATTCTATAAGATTGGACATCTTCTTGAACCACCCCTCCACATTAAGGGTGATATGCCCCGGCAGGTTTGAGTAGAGCCCTGCAGCCACCTCCCTCGACCTCGACGGTGGGATAGTGGCAGTCGATGGGAGCCAGCAGTTAGTCGGCAGATCAAGGTAAACGGTAGATACCAGGTGAGTAGGCTGCGACATCTCTGAATATGAAGCCTTTGCAGAGAGATAATCATTGATTTTCCAGTTCAATGAAGCCCTCGGTTCCAATGAGTGCCAATTCTTCCCTTGCGAAGCGACAAATGAGTAGCGGAGTCCGAGATTCATTGTAAAACGCTCCCCAAGGCTCATCTCATCCTCCAGATATAGGGCAGCAGTCTGCATATGTACAGTGGCAGAGTCCCCCGCCTCAACATTGATATCATTCTTATCCTTATATATATACTCCTGCTGCATTACTGCTGATGGGGAGTATATATGGTATTGGGCAGTAGCGCCATAGCGCAATTTATGATTCTCCCCCAATCTGTGGAAAAGGTCTGCGTTAAGCCCGAAATCGTGCACCAGTGAGTTTACATATTGCCCCCCTTTCTCCCTCACATCCGGGTGGAGGCTGGTCCAATCCTCAAAATAGAACCCAAGCTGCGAGTGGGAACGGGTATAGTACGCAGTAGTACTGAGAGAGAGATTATTTGAGAAATCATATTTCCAGTTGATTGAGCCCAGAGTATTTCCCCAGTTCATCGGGAGCCCCACATTGCTCTCCACCTGACGGCTCACCTCCGACACTCCGTCATCCCCTATCTGATAATACTCATTAAAATTGTATTGTTTGTAATTGAAGACATCCCTCCCCATATAAAATGCCCCGCGCAGGGTGCTCTTCCGGGAAAACTTATGGGTTATCTTCGCATTGAAATCGCTGAAAGCATACCTCAGATCAAGCTTGTCATCAGGCTTGTTGGCCCGATTGAAAAAGTACAGTATCGGCTCCGATATGGT
Source organism: Candidatus Coprenecus sp. (assembly GCA_045644725.1). Lineage (GTDB taxonomy): Bacteria > Bacteroidota > Bacteroidia > Bacteroidales > UBA932 > CAAGNP01. The sequence goes on from JAZRHK010000014.1 coordinate 1,071, forward strand.
CTCAATCCAGGTCCTTCTCAGCCCCACATTGAAAGAGGTGCGACCTTTCCATATCGGACCCTCAAACTGAAGGTGTCCATCTATAAGTCCGATAGCGAAAGTGCCGTGATAGTTATAAAAATCTCCATCCTTGGTGGTCACATCCACCACTGATGACATCTTCGAGCCGAAACGGGCAGGGAAACCGCTCTTGTAGAAGTCTATATTCTCTATAACATCGGTATTGAAAGATGAGAACAGCCCCGCCAGGTGGCTCACCTGATAGATGGGGACACCGTCCAGAAGGAAGAGATTGTCACTTCCGTCCCCTCCGTGCACATAAAGTCCCGAAAGAAGTTCCGTACCTGTCGCCACACCGGGGAGGAGCTGGATACTCTTTATCACATCCGGAGTGCTGAAAAAAGCGAAACCGGAGTTTATGAACTCCTTGTTGAGCCTCTTGAGACCGGTCTGGGTCACCTTATGCTTCTGCTCGATCTGCGCTGTCACCTGTGCAGTGGAAAGGGTATCCCTCCACACATCCTCAAACATCACATCGTAGCTCTTCGGCTTTTTACCGTCCCGAGTCAGGACCACATACCTTTTATTGATTTCCCACTTGATATCTGTCCCCTCAAAAAGCCCCCTGAGGACCTCCTCCAAAGTCATCCCCTTCTTAATCTCCATACTGGTGGGGATATCCAGATCAAGGGCTGCATCGTGAATAAAATTCACCTCATAAATCTCATGCACCTCTGCCAGCTTCTCCCTTACCGTCTCCCCCTTTTTGGCCATAGCCACAGTGGAGAACAGGAGAAGCAGCAGGAATAAAATCTTCTTCATCCTTTTCGAATTACATTTTTACAATTTTAACATCCAATGCAGATTCGATCAACTCTATTATCAGGTCCAGATCATCGGTACTGAACTCACCGCTGAGCCTCTTTTTCATGTCAGTAGCACCGAAAGAGACACCATAGTAATTTCCGAGGGTCAGCAGCACCTCTTTAAGAGGGGTATCCTCGAAAATAAATGTCCCCCTGATCCAGGCTATACCATTGGGATTCCCTTTGTGCTCCACCTTTGGCTTGATTGCTCCGATGGGGATAAGGGCTGTCATCCCCTCTGTGAGGATCACCCCTTCAAGATTCTCAGTGCGGGCAAAATGGACCTTCCCCTCATAGAGACTCACCTTGGCCACAGGCAATGTCTCCAACAGGAACTTGGTCCCCAGTACCCTCACAAATGAGTTTTCGGTGGTCACCTCAAAAGGGCGCTCAGGATTCTTCACCACTTCGAAATACCCTTTTCCGGCCAATCTCACCGCTCTGGTCCCCTTCTCAAACCCCCGCACCCTGTAGGTCAATGAGGCCCCCCGGGCCAATGTCACTCTGGTGCTGTCTGGAAGGACAAAAAGCTCTTTTGCCCCCTGCGCCACCAAAGTAACCTGTTCAGTGGCCACCAGGGCAAATCTTACCAATACCCCCAAGACCACCGCTGCCGCAATACCTGATGCCAGATACCACCATCTTCTGTTGCGTCCTGGACGGGCAGCTGGCGCTGTACCATGGGTTGCATGAAATCTGGAGATGGCTTTTCTTGTATCCAATTTGCCATCCTGATAGTGCTTCAACACGAAGTCTAGATGTTTGTCCTGATAATCTGACATAAATTTGATCGATATCTTCACCTATAAGACGAAGAAGTTATTAAAAAGTACTATGCGAGCATCAGCATATAAATCCTGACAGCACCATCCTTAAGGATTTTCAATGCTTTGCTTACCTGATTTTTGACTGTCTGAAGTGATATTCCCAGCTCAGTGGCTATCTCCTCCTGCTTGAGTCCATCCCTTTTGGACATCAGGAATATCTCACGGCATTTTTCGGGGAGCTTATCAATAGCAGTCCACAGCCTGGCCTCCACCTCAGCATCCTCTATTGTCGGCTCACCAATATCGCCCACATATCCATCCAAAGAGATGGTTTCACCTGCAGCACCCCTTTTGCGCAAAATGTCCAGACACCTGTTTCTGACGACAGTATAGAGAAATCCTTTCCGGTTGATCACCTTCTCCCCCGATGAGAGTTTTTCCCAAAGCACACCAAAAGCCTCCTGCACCACATCTTCAGATGCATCTGTATCTTCAAGATAGTGGAGTGCAAAAACACAAAGGGGTCTGTAATGGTATCTGAAAAGGTTCTCCATTGGAGCTGCTAGAACAGGTCTTCCCTGATTTTGATATCTTTCACTCGAAGCTGTATATTGGCGATACCTCTATAGTAATTCTCTGCAATAGAGTAACATACATCCACTGGATTACCCACATGGAGATGCTCGAAATGTTCAGAACGGTTGAATGCGATGGCCGATATATGCCTGTAAGGCTCATCCTCCTGGATGAGTTCAAGTTTCATATGACCATTGTCCGATCCCACCTTGCGGCCGTTGCCATTGTCGTAGACATTCTCTGTAATGAATACTGGGGACTGGTTGCCCGGGCCAAAAGGCTGGAACTGCTTGAGCAGGCGGAAGAATTTGGGGGTAATCTGTTTGAAGTCCAGATATGAGTCGATATTCACAATGGGGACGAGCAGCTCATCGGTGATCTTGGATGCCACATAGGCCTCAAATTTGGTGCAGAATGCCTCAAGATTCTCCTCTTTCATAGTAAGACCTGCTGCATACATATGGCCTCCGAAGTTCTCAAGATACTCAGAGCAATGCTCGATAGCTGTATACAGGTCAAATCCTGTGATACTTCTGGCCGAGCCAGTAATGAAACCGTTTGACTGGGTCAGTACGATAGTGGGACGGTAATATGCCTCAACAAGACGAGAGGCCACAATACCTACCACACCTTTATGCCATTGTGGATTATATACTATTGTAGATTTCTTGTTTGCAAAATCGGGGCTGTTCTTCACCATGGCAATGGCATCAAAAGTGATCTTCCTGTCGATGCTCTTACGCTCATTGTTATGGTCATTGATGGCCTCACCAATATGTTTGGCCTCCTCCTCGTTGCGGCAGATAAGAAGATCAACCGCTGTCCTTCCCGACTCCATACGTCCGGCAGCATTAATGCGTGGGCCAATCTTAAAAACCACATCATCTATAGTTATCTTGTGGTTTTCCAACCCTGAAAGCTTGATTACAGAAAGGAGACCTTTGCAAGGGTTTTCATTGAGTCTCTGCAATCCATAGTGTGCCAAAATCCTATTCTCACCTGTAACAGATACCAGATCCGCTGCAATACTTACAGACACCAGGTCAAGCAGAGGTGAGATCTCCTCGAAAGGGATAGATTTGTGCTGGGCATAACCCTGCACAAGTTTAAAGGCCACACCACAACCGGACAAATCATCAAAAGGGTAATTGCAATCTTCCCTTTTTGGATCCAAAACTGCCACTGCAGGTGGGAGAGTCTCATCAGGAAGGTGGTGATCACAAACTATAAAATCAACCCCTTTACCTGCAGCATACTTCACCTTCTCCACAGCCTTGATACCACAGTCTACAGAGATAATAAGGGTATAACCCCCTTCCACTGCCCAATCGATACCCTTATAAGAGACTCCATACCCCTCATCATATCTGTCGGGGACGTAATATTCAATATTGGGATTGTATCTCTTGAGGAATGTGTACATAAGTGCTACCGCAGTAGTTCCGTCCACATCGTAGTCACCATAGATAAGGATATGCTCCTGTGACTTGATGGCCTTTTCAAGACGCGCCACCGCTTTCTCCATATCCACCATAAGGAAAGGATCGTGAAGGCGGGACAAATCGGGTCTGAAAAACTGACGTGCCTCTTCGTAGGATTTGATATTACGCTGTATCAGAAGGTTAGCCAATACATGGTCGATCCCCAACTCTGCCGAGAGCTGGCGGACCAACGCGGGATTGCCCGGTTCCTTGACTATCCATTTTCTTTCTACTGCCATATCTTTGCAAAAATACAAATTTTATTCCTAAATCGGTAAAAAAAAGTTATTTTTGCCTCTTAATACAAAAAAGAGAATACGATGGATATTTTAGACCTAAACGAACAGGAATTGAACAGGCGCGAGGCCCTCAAACAACTAGAAGCATTGGGTATCGAAGCATATCCCGCAGCACAATACCACGTAAACACCACATCTGCAGAGATCAAGGAGAAATACAATGCAGAGGAGGGGAACTTCCAGAATGTTGTCATCGCCGGAAGAATTATGAGCAGGAGAATAATGGGTGCTGCATCATTTATGGAGCTTCAGGATACAGAAGGGAGAATCCAGGTCTATGTCAAACGCGACGAAATTTGCCCTGAAGAGGATAAGACAATGTACAACACTGTATTCAAAAAACTTTTGGATATAGGTGATATCGTAGGTATTGAAGGTTATGCATTCATCACCCAGACAGGACAGCTTTCCATCCACGCCAAAAAGCTCACAGTCCTCAGCAAATCACTCAGGGTACTCCCTATCGTCAAAGAGAAAGAGGGTGAAGTGTTTGATGCATTCTCAGATCCTGAGCTAAGATACAGAATGAGATATGTGGACCTTATCGTGAATCCGCACATCAAGGATACATTCATCAAGAGATCCCAGATCATTGCTACAATGAGGGAATACTTCAATGAGCACGGATGTCTCGAGGTGGAGACACCTATCCTGCAGTCTATCCCTGGCGGTGCCACTGCAAGACCCTTCATCACCCACCACAATGCACTTGACATCCCTCTATACCTCCGTATCGCCAACGAGCTTTACCTCAAGAGACTTATCGTCGGAGGATTTGCAGGTGTATATGAGTTCGCCAAAGACTTCCGCAACGAAGGTATGGACAAGACCCACAACCCAGAGTTCACCTGTATGGAGATCTATGTAGCATACAAAGACTACATTTGGATGATGGAGTTCGTGGAGAAACTTCTCGAAAAGATAGCACTAAAACTTCACGGAAAGACCACCGTACAGATTGGCGGCAATGAAATAGACTTCAAGGCACCATTCCGCAGACTCCCTATGCTTGAAGCCATCAAGGAATATGCAGGTGTGGATGTAGAGGGTATGGATGAGGCCCAGCTCCGTCAGGTATGCAAGGATCTCAATGTCCCTGTACAGCCAAGCTACGGCGTAGGCAAACTTATCGACGCCATCTTCGGCCAGTATTGCGAAGACCACCTTATCCAGCCAACCTTCATCACCGACTACCCTGTCGAGATGTCGCCACTTACCAAGAAACACCGCTCCAACCCTCGTCTGACCGAGAGATTCGAGCTGTTTGTAAACGGCAAGGAGCTTGCCAATGCATACAGTGAGCTCAACGACCCTATCGACCAGCTTGACAGGTTCAAGAAGCAGCTGGAGCTTAAAGAGAAGGGTGACGATGAGGCTATGTACATCGATATGGACTTCGTACGCGCACTTGAGTATGGTATGCCACCTACATCGGGACTTGGTATGGGTATCGACCGCTTGACCATGTTCATGACAGGTGCCACCACCATCCAGGATGTACTCTTCTTCCCTCAAATGCGTCCTGAAAAATAGCATATTATGGGCCCTGAGCTTATAACCTCCACCCAGAACCCCAAGATAAAGGATCTGACCCTCCTGCTCGAAAAGTCAAAAGAGAGGAGACAGAAGGGGTTATTTACAGTAGAAGGTGTCCGCGAAATAACAAATTGCGCAGCAGGTGGTTTTACCGCCTCTGCGCTGTTTTATTGCCCTGATATCATTGGACCTGAGAATCTCAATGACCTGCAGAACACCCTCGGCCTTGAAAAGAGGGGACTCTTTGCCGTCTCACCCAATGTATACCAAAAAATAGCATACCGCAGCACGACAGAGGGTGCAGTCGCCCTATTCAAAACCAAAGAGCGCAAACTTGAAGATATCGCCCTTCAGAACAACAAAGCCCCACTTGTACTGGTCCTTGAATCGGTGGAGAAGCCGGGCAACCTCGGAGCCATCCTCCGCACCGCCGATGCAGCAGGGGTAGATGCAGTCATCATCTGCGATCCCCTCACCGACCTCTACAACCCGAATCTCATCCGTGCCAGCATTTCCGGGGTATTCACCCTGCCCATTGCGACAGCCACCTCACAGGAGGCTGCCAAATGGCTCCAGGAGCGCAATTTCCAGATTCTCACCGCCCAGCTCCAGGACTCCAAGCCATATTACGATATCGATATGACACTCGCTACCGCAATAGTATTCGGCACAGAGGCTGACGGTTTGAGCCAGTTTTGGCGCGAAGTGTCAAATGCCAAGATCCTCATCCCAATGCTCGGCAAACTCGACTCGCTCAATGTATCAGTCTCTGCAGCAGTACTTTGCTACGAGGCAGTCAGACAAAGAAACAAAAATCTATAACCATGAGCACTCCGAAACATTTCGGGCTCATCGGACACCCCATTTCGCATAGCAAGAGCCCCGCGCTATTCTACCAATACCACCCCGGCACTCAGGACACCTACGAACTCGTCGAGACCCCCGATTTCGATGAGGCAATCTCCATATTCCGCGACCGCTATGATGCCATAAATATCACTGCCCCATTCAAGGAGAGGGCATTTCTCGTGGCAGACACACTCGAAAGGGATTGTGAGCTTTGCGGTGCGACCAATCTCCTGAAGAAGGAGGAAAATCAGATAAAAGGATACAACACCGACATTGACGGAGTCTACCGCACCATCGCCACACACTGCGGAGAAGCCCAATATGGGCGCAGTGCACTCATAATCGGGTGCGGAGGGGCAGGAAAGGCTGCAGCCATTGCCATGGCAAAACTCGGGTGCAGAGTCACCATCGCCAACCGCAACATCCGCAAAGGTGAACTCTTCTCAGAGAGGCTCATATCCATTGGTGGATTCGACAACATTGATGCAATCTCACTTGATAGAGCTATCGCAATAGCAGACCTTTACGACTTTATAATCTACACCCTCCCTGTAGCCATCGAGGGGCTATCCAAAATAGATTTCTCAGACAAAGTGGTACTGGAGGCAAACTACCGCGACCCTCAAATAACCCCTGCCATAATAAAAGAAACCACCCTCTACCTCAGCGGTAAAGAGTGGCTCTTGCATCAGGCACAAGCGGCCTGGGATATTTTCTATACTACTTCTTGTTAGGTTCGTCAAGTTGTAGCTGAGGATTCTTCTTAGATGAGAAGAAAAGAAGCAATGATACTGTTATTGCCACAACACCAAGTGCGATGAAGATGTACTCTGCTTTAACAGCTGCCTCAACACCTGAATTTCTCTCAAGGATACCACCCACGAAGATAGGAACCAATAGCATACCCATATTCTGGATCCAGTAGATAAGCGAGTAAGCTGTACCAAGGTTCTTCTCAGGAACAATCTTAGGAACTGAAGGCCACATAGCTGCTGGAACCAATGAGTAACCTACACCCAGGATAGCGATACCGATATAACCGAAGATAGGCTGTGCTGGTGCAAAAGCAATGATAAGGTGTGCAGAGAATACAAGCACAGAACCTGTAATCATCCAAGTGGTTGCTTTACCAATCTTGTCTACAAGGCTACCGAATAGAGGTGTGAACACTACTGTGAAGAATGGAATCATAGATACCATAGTAGAAGCTGTCCTTTCGAACTCAGCAGCCACTTCACCACCAAATCTTGGGATAAGGATGGCTGTAGCAAATTTCTTGAATGAGATGATACAGCAGTAGAAGAACACACAAAGAAGAGAGATCAGCAAATAGTGTTTGTTAGTAAGCACTTTGATGATATCAGAGAATTTGAATTTGTCCTCCTCAGCAGTCTCCACTTTATCAGTAGTACCGGTTTGTCTGTCAAATTTGGCATCCATAGCCACGAAGATAGCCCATACGATAGAACCTACGAGAAGAAGCATCACACCGATAAAAGCAGGTCTGTTGGTAACATTGAGTGGATAACCGGCAGCAGACTCAGCCACCAATACTGGTGAAAGAAGAAGAGCAGCAGCAGTACCAAGACGTGCGATAGAGAGCTGAAGACCCATAGCCAACGCCATTGATTTTCCTTTGAACCATTTGGCGATAGAGCGGGTTACAGCCACACCGGCGATTTCACTACCGAGACCGAATAGCATACAACCTACATAAGCGATAGTAAGGGAGTTGCCTGATTCCACAATATCCTTAGAAGAGATTGTAATGTACACAAGTGCAGCACCCAAAGTCATAAGACCTACAAAGATAGAACCGGTCACACGTACACCCCATTTGTCCAAAAGGATACCGCAAACGATAAGACCTCCCCATACACATAGGAAAGAGTAACCGCCTGCATAGAAACCATAGTCAGACATGCTCCAGCCAAGCTCAAGCATTTCAGGGTTTTTGAAGATGTGAGAGATAGTAGAGAACATATCGTCGAAGAAATACGACGCGAACATAGGGATAACCAGGCAAGCCCAGGCAAGCCAACATGCACTCTTGCTCTCTTTCAGTGTTTTAACTACTTTATTCATAAAATTTTATTGGTTAATAATTGATATTCGTCTACTTGATGTTGGGTTCTTCAAGACCATAACCTTTCTTCTTATCCTCCACCTTCAGCCACAAACCGAGCACAAGTGCAAGGATACCCAAAGATGAGAAGATAAGCATAGGGACAGTATAACCGCCAGTCACATCGAGAGCCTTGCCAATGATGATAGGGAAAAGCATCAGACCGATATTCTGAATCCAGAAGATTACAGAGTAAGCAGAACCAAGGTACCTCTCCTCCACCAATTTTGGAACAGATGGCCAAAGTGCAGCTGGAACCAGTGAGAAAGACACTCCCAACAAGATAATTGCCGCATATGCGATAGGCTGATTAAGTGGAATCAAAGCAAAAGTAAGATGGCAAAGGATCATAAGTACAGCACCTGCGATCAGCATAGAGGCACCTTTACCCCTCTTGTCCAGAAATGCCCCAAGGAATGGGGTAAGAAACATTGCACCTATAGGGAACCACGAGAATAGCCCTGCAGCCTTCTCTGTAGGCATATTCAAATTTGTCTCGAGCATACCGGTAGCAAACTTCTGGAATGGGAAGATAGCCGAATAGTAAAGGACACAAAGGCCTGCCACGATAAGGAAAGTCTTGCTGGTGAAAAGTTTGCCCACATCACTGACTTTGAACTGCTCCTCAGGTTCATCTGTAGCAGCCTCACCCAATTGGATATCCAGTTTCTTGTCCATAAAGGTAAAAATGGTATATGTCAGAAGTCCTATAACCAGAAGAATTGTACAGAAAAGGACAGGGGTTACCACTGTGGGCATTGCCTCATTTGCCCAGGTTGACAAAGCTGGAGAGAGGCGGAACACAGCAAAAACTCCCAGACGGGCAATAGCCATCTCAAGACCCATTGCAAGGGCCATCTCCTTACCTTTGAACCATTTGGCGATAGCCTTTGAGACGGTCACACCGCCCATCTCCACACCACAACCGAAGATCATAAAACCTACGGATGCCAATTTTGCTGTGGGGGGGAATGATACCCAGAAAGAATCCAGGAATCTGTATAGGCCGCTCTCAGGGGTAAAAAGGTCGCTTATTGCGTAAAGTTTGATTGATGCACCGATTACCATCACCGCTGCAGAGAGGATACCGGTAAAACGGATTCCCATCTTATCCAGGATGATACCCGCAAAAATGAGGAAGAATGCGAATACATTCAGAAAATATTCGGAACTGCAGAATGTTCCATATGTCTCTGCCGACCAACCTTTGGAGGTCTCAAGCAAAGTGGATAGAGGAGACAAAACATCCACAAACATATAAGCAAAGAACATCATAAGTGCGATAAGCACCAGGGCACTCCAGCGTGCCACCCCGCTATCATTCAATAGTTTTTGTACTTTAGCAGTCATTATCAGATAGATAGTTTTAGTTTAAATTACTAATTAAACCCCTAAAATAGGCAATTTTGGCCACATGCCAAAATTTAAATCCCTTGTATCATTTTTATTTTAGAGTTTCGTATAATTTTCGTACTTTAGCAGGTCATTTAAAACACAAAAGTTATGTCACTAAATAAAGTAATGCTGATAGGCAATGTAGGGAAAGACCCTGAGGTAAGACATCTGGAGAGCGGTGCCACCACCGCCTCATTCACTCTAGCTACCACAGAGAGATACAAGGACAAAAACGGTGAGACCAAAGAGCAGACCGAATGGCACAACATCGTATGTTGGAGAGCTTTGGCCGACATCGTGGAAAAATATATAAGAAAAGGCTCTCAGCTTTACATTGAGGGGAGAATCCGCACCCGCTCATACACAGACAGGGACGGCAACACCCGATACATCACCGAGATCAATGCAGACAATCTCCAAATGCTCGGACGCAAAACAGATGCCCCAACTGCCGCGCCATCAACACCTTCATACAGTCAGGCACCTGCATACCAGCAAGCACCTGCAACACCCAAAAGCACCCCTATCATCGACATTAACACTGTCAATGAGGACGAAGGTGATGATCTTCCATTCTAAACACTGACAAGAAAAGCAAATTTAAAAGATATAACACATTATGAAAGTAGACGTAGTACTCGGATTACAATGGGGTGACGAAGGTAAAGGCAAAATCGTGGATGTACTTGCCAACAACTACCCTGTAGTAGCACGTTTTCAAGGTGGTCCAAACGCAGGACACTCTCTCCATTTTGGAGACATGTCATTTGTTCTACACTCTGTACCATCAGGAGTTTTCAGAAAAGATGCCGTTAACATCATTGGCAATGGCGTAGTCCTTGACCCTATCATCTTCCGTGAGGAGTGTGAAAAACTTGAGGCCATAGGGGTTCCAGTAAGGGAAAGGGTGGTTATCGCCAAGAAAGCCCACCTTATCCTCCCTACCCACAGAACTCTTGATGCAGCATCTGAAGCATCAAAAGGGAAATCAAAAATCGGCTCTACCCTGAAAGGTATCGGCCCTACTTACATGGACAAGACCGGACGTAACGGCCTTAGAGTCGGTGACACTCTTGCAGGAAACTTCCAGGAGAGATACCAGGCTCTTAAAGAGAAACACCTCGGATTGCTGAAACAATACGATTTCGAATTTGATCCAAACCAGAACGAAGCGGAATGGATGAGTGCCATCGAGTATTTGAAGAGCTTCCAGCTTGTAGACGGCGAGTATTTTGCCAACGAAAAGCTTAAAGCCGGCTCAAGAATCCTTGCAGAGGGTGCCCAAGGCTCAATGCTTGACGTCGATTTCGGTTCATACCCATTCGTAACATCATCAAGCACCACCTGTTCTGGAGCTTGTATCGGACTTGGTGTAGCACCTTGCACTATCGACAAAGTATTCGGTATCTTCAAGGCATACTGCACCAGAGTAGGCAGCGGTCCATTCCCTACAGAGCTATTCGATCAGGATGGTGAAGAACTTCGTCGCATAGGTCACGAGTTCGGTGCTACCACCGGAAGACCACGCAGAACAGGCTGGCTCGACCTTGTAGCATTGAAATATGCCATTATGCTCAACGGCGTTACCTCGCTCATTATGATGAAGAGCGACGTTCTTGACTCATTTGACACCATCAAAGTGGCTACCGGCTATATGGTGGACGGTGTAGAGTGTGATACTGTTCCTTACGACACATATGCAGAGGTAACCCCAATATACAAGGAGTTCAAAGGATGGAAGAAAGACCTCACCAAAGCAAAAGACGAGAAGGAACTTCCATTTGAATTTATGAACTATGTCAGATTCATCGAGAAAGAGGTAGGAGTTCCTATCAGCATCATCTCCCTCGGACCTGACCGTGACCAAACTATCGTAAGAGAGTAACAAACCAATGAACCTCCTGGACAAAGTCAATACACCTGCCGACATCAAAGGCTTCACCACAGAAGAGCTGACACAACTCTGCTCTGAGGTGAGGGACTATATGATCG
>JAZRHK010000015.1:0-31878 GCA_045644725.1 Candidatus Coprenecus sp.
TACTTACTCTTACATTACCTGTACCCGTTCAGCTACCGAGACAGTAACTGTTCATCCTGCAGAGATCATAATTATCGAGGGTATCCTCATCTTCACTTGTGAGAAGTTGAGGGAACTCCTCGATATTCTTGTTTTCGTCGACGCAGATGCCGATGAGAGACTTTTGAGGGTTATTGCCCGAGACATCATTGAGCGCGGAAAAAGTGTTGAGGACACTATGGAGCGATATGTGATGACGCTAAAACCTATGCATCTGCAGTTCATTGAGCCCACCAAGCGTTTCGCAGATATAATCATACCTCAAGGTGGACACAATCAAGTGGCAATAGACATTTTGACCGCTACCATTGAAAAAGCGCTTCAACATAAGGATAGATAACGACGAGAAGGCTGGATTGTACCTAACGGTAATTTTCCACCTTGTTCTCCTTATCATCATTCTGGCTTACTCCATCCACAGGACTGTAAGCCAGGAGACCTCTTTTGTCCTGGACTTTACCCGTCAGGAGGAGTTGGAGAGAGAGCAGGAGATAAAGGCATTTAAGGAGAGTGTGAGTGCCGAACTGGATGAACTTATTGCCCAGTCGCGTCAGAGCGCTCCGCGCAATGTGGCTGTGGATGCTTCGCGCAGTGGAGAAAGATTGCGCGATGACAGGAGCGCAAATCCATCCCAGGTGTATGATGAGGCCCGCCGTCTGCAGGAGAAACTGGATGCTTCACGCAGGGAGGCGCAACAGGCAATTGATAGCGAGGAAGATATTGCCATTGGCAATAAAAAAGATGAATCAGCAACAAAGGAGACCTATGTGGGACCATCCGTTCTGTCTTACCGCTTGGATGGCCGTAAAGGGCAATCACTGCCTATTCCTGCGTACAAATGTATGGGTGGGGGTGATGTTACAGTCGCGATCATTGTGAACAGAAAGGGTTATGTGACTGCTGTTAAAGTGGTGGAAAATGTCTCATCTGCAGATGTGTGTCTGCAGGATTATGCAATGAAAGCGGCCAAACGCTCCCGTTTTACCGCATCCGCTACTGCTCCCGAGCGTCAGGCTGGGGAGATAGTCTATAGGTTTATTGCCCAATAGGGAGGATTTTTATATTTTTGTAGAATAAACTATCTAAAAATATAATACTATGTTAGGAATAGCAGCTGACCACGCAGGTTATGAATTGAAGAATACCCTAATCGAGTATCTTAACGGACTTGGTTATGAGGTAAAAGACTTTGGTACACACTCTTCTGAAAGTATGGACTATCCAGATGTAGCACACCCTCTTGCAGAAGAGGTCGAATCTGGCAAACTCGAAAAAGGTATCGCCATCTGCGGCTCAGGCAATGGTATCAGCATGACCCTGAATAAACACCAAGGTATCCGTGCAGCGCTATGCTGGAACACCGAACTTGCAGCCCTCGCACGTCAGCACAACGACGCCAATATCCTCTCACTTCCAGCACGCTTTATCGACACCGATACAGCGAAAGCTATAGTGAAAGCATACCTTGAAAGCGATTTCGAAGGGGGAAGACATCAGCGTAGAGTAGAAAAAATCGCTTGCAAATAATGGCTGCACCAGAAATCAATCCTATTGTAATAAAAAAGGGTGAACTCACCACCCTCGTACCAAATATGGAGAATTATCCGGAGGGGATTCTTATCCCCTTCGATAAGCCTCTTGAGTGGACCTCTGCCGATGTGGTCCGCAAACTCAAATTCAAATTCCAGTACTTTTTCAAGAACAAGAAGCTTAAAGTGGGACACGCCGGGACACTTGATCCCCTTGCCACCGGTATGCTCATCATCAGTCTGGGAAAGGCCACCAAAATATCTGAGAAGCTACAGGCAGAGAAGAAAGAGTATATCGCAGATGTGACATTTGGTGCCACCACCCCCAGTTATGACCTTGAAAAGGAGATAGATGCCACCTACCCATATGAACATATCACATCAGAAAAAATAGAGGAGGCACTCAAAGGGTTTATCGGCACACAGGAGCAGGTACCACCCATCTTCTCTGCCAAATATGTGGATGGAGTCCGTGCATACGAGATGGCACGCGAAGGTGTTGAGGTGGAGCTCAAATCTGCCACCATCACCATCTACAATATCGAATTATTGGAATACAATGCCCCTACAGCACGTATCAGAATAGAGTGCTCAAAGGGGACCTACATCCGTTCTTTTGCACGCGATCTTGGCCTCGCTCTTCAGAGTGGTGCACACCTGACAGCCCTTCGCAGAACCCAGTCAGGCAATTTTCATCTAGAGAACGCTATTACAATGGACGAGTTCGTCACGTTTTATACGGAGAACAAGTTTTAGTCGCCCTTGATCATAAATTTGCCGACGCAGTGGATAGGGGTGCTACACCCATAGTGATGCGAATGACTTTGCGGAGTGCGTTAAGCGAATGAGCGGCGAATCGCCGTGTGGCGCAGCTAATGCCGGACTTTGTCTGATGACGTTAGGTGTGCGTAGCACGACTAAAAGGAAGAGTTGTCCGGCAAGGCGATGTGAGCGAAATCCGTAGCATGGAGCAACTTGTCATGAGCGACTATGGGTGTAGTAGAGCATAACTGTATGTCGGACGAAGTCTGATGACAGATTCATAGTCGGGGCCGTCTTGATATATGAGTGAGCCGGGTATGATGATGGAAAAAGTTACCTCAGAATAGAGATAGGTATGACGGGAAGAAAGATTCTCATCTGGGGCTGAATGGAAAATAACCGACGCAGTGGATAGGGGTGCTTTTCGCTGCGTCGTGTCTGTTTTTTTTGGGTGTAGGGCTGTTTTTGCTCTATGACGCAGTGGATTATGCCGTTTGGTGGTGCGTTGCTGACAGGAGATGTGGAAGTGTATATAAAAGAGGTGCGTCGCAGAGGGCTGATACAGTGAAGGTCCGGGGAAGAGAAAGGAATTACGGAAAAAGAGATGCCCGGTCGGGACCGGGCATGACGTATTTGGTGTGATTCAGCGATCAATTACGGAATGATGAGTGTGCGCATGTGTTATAGTGTGGCGAGTGCGCGGTCGATGCGGGCTGCAAATTCTTCGCGACCGATAAGCCATATGATGTCTGCTACGCCAGGACCGTTCTGCGCACCTACAAGGGATAGGCGGAGTGAGTTCATCACTTTGCCCATTGGCCAGCCGTTGTTTACGATAAGGTCGTGCAGTCCTGTCTCAAGGCTCTCTTTAGTGTAAGGATCGAGTGCCATCACATAATCTTTGACCTGTGATACAAGTGAAGGAATCTCATCTTTCCAGAATTTGGCTACTGTAGCAGGATCATATTCTGCAGGTGCCTGGAAGAAGAAGTGTGTCAGATTCCAGAAGTCACCGATAAAGTGTGCTCTGCTTTTCATCAGACCACATACTTTGGTCACAAATTCAAGATCGGCATCGATACCTTTTTCAGCCAGAACTTTTGAGAACTCCACTGCGATAACCTTGTCGTCCATCATACGGAGGAATTCGGTATTGAACCATTTGGCTTTCTCAGGGTTGAATTTGGCACCTGATTTCACCACTCTGTCCAGAGAGAATATATCTACAAGCTCTTCAAGTCTGAAGATCTCCTGCTCTGTACCAGGGTTCCAGCCCAATAGAGCAAGGATATTGACAAATGCCTCAGGCAAGTAGCCGTCTTCGCGGTATCCACGTGATACCTCTCCCTCAGGTGATACCCATTTGAGGGGGAATACAGGGAAACCGAGGCGGTCGCCGTCGCGTTTGCTGAGTTTGCCCTTTCCATCAGGTTTGAGTAGCAGTGAAAGGTGTGCAAAGCGAGGTTGGGTCTCCTGCCAGCCGAATGCTTCGTAAAGCATATAGTGGAGTGGGAGTGAAGGGAGCCACTCCTCTCCTCTGATTACCTCTGTAACCTCCATCAGGTGGTCATCCACAATGTTGGCAAGGTGGTAGGTTGGGAGCTGGTCTGCGGACTTCCAGAGTACTTTATCGTCAAGCGTGTTGGTGTTTACCTCAATATGCCCACGGATGAGGTCGTCCATCTTTACAATCCTGTTTTCTGGCATTTTGAAGCGGATGGTCCATCCGGTGGTGGTCTCTACCAGATTCTTGCACTCCTCTTCAGAGATGGTGAGGGAGTTGCGGAGCTGTCCGCGGGTCTCCCAATTGTATGTGAAGGTCTCTTTTGCAGCCTCTTTCTGTTTGCGGAGTTCAGCAAGCTCTTCAGCTGTGTCAAAGGCGTAGTATGCATAGCCGTTCTCTACAAGCTGCTCTGCATATTTGCGATAGATGCTTCTGCGCTGTGACTGTCTGTATGGAGCGTGTGGATGTCTCTCTGATGGGACCTCTGGAATGGTTCCATCCTCATTGACACCCTCATCAGGGAAGATGCCGCACCATCTTAGTGATTCAATGATATATTGCTCTGCTCCAGGGACAAATCTCTGTGAGTCTGTATCTTCGATGCGGAGTATAAAATCACCGCCTCTCTGCTTTGCAAAGAGGTAGTTGTATAGTGCAGTCCTTACACCACCCATATGTAGTGGTCCTGTAGGGCTGGGGGCAAATCTTACTCTGGTTTTTCTTTCGCTCATATTATTGTTGGTTTTTTAATTCCTGTTCTTTTCTTATTCTTCTGGCGAATGCTGTTTCATTCTCCATATCTGTTATGTTTATACCTGGGGTATAGATGGTAGCTGTTGCCATATTGAATGGTGAAAGCTTGATGGCAAGTTCGTTGTTGTCTGGTGTTTGGGGTGCCTCCTTGATAGCTATCTCATTCTCGTCCAAGTCTATTTCGTCCCCCATGTCGCGTGCTTTCTGGAACACTGGTGGAGGGGTCAGGTGAACCAGAATACCTGTGGCAACAATGGTTACACTGATAGTGCCTGCCTCCATGTTGTCATCATAAGCTACACCTCGTTTGAAGTTGAATGCATTTCCTGTATATTCGGTAACATAGCTGATAATCTGTTCCATTTCGGACATCTTTAGAGAGTCCTCCTTGCTGGATGTAATATTGATGAGGACATTCTTGGCAGACTTGAGACTATAGTCCTTGATAAGGGGAGAGGTGAATGCCCTCTCTACGGCGAGTCTTGCCCTGTTTTTTCCATTAGCTTCACCGGAGCCCATGATGGCCATACCGCTGTCTTTCATTACACGTCGTACATCGGCGAAGTCCACGTTGATGTAGCCGTGGCCTGTTATGATCTCAGCGATACCTTTGATGGCGGTTTTAAGCACAGCGTCCGCTTTTGGGAATGCTTCCCAAATGTTCAAATCTCCATAAATGTCATATATCTTCTGGTTGTCGATGATAAGGAGTGAGTCAACATTTTTGGAGAGTTCCTGGATGCCTTCGTATGCTCTTCTAAGGAACTCGGTACCTTCGTCACGGAATGGTTGGGTTACCACCGCGATGGTCAGTATCCCCATATCCTTGGCTATCTTTGCAATTACTGGAGCAGCACCTGTTCCTGTACCACCGCCCATTCCAGCTGTGATGAAGAGCATTTTAGTGCCATCATCAAGCCTCTTTTTTATTTCATCCACTTTTTCTATGGCCAGACGTCTCCCTTCATCAGGATCACATCCTGCACCAAGGCCCTCTCCCAACTGGAGTTTGTCTATGATAGGAGAGTCAATAAGTGACTGACTGTCTGTATTGCATACCAGAAAATCAACATCATTGATACCATCCCTGAACATCTGGTTGACAGCGTTGCATCCGCCTCCGCCAACACCTACAACTTTGATTATGTTTTGTTTGACCTTCCAGGAGTCAGGTACAACATTTACATTTATATCTTCATTCATAATTGCCTCCTTTACGCTTCATTGTCTGCTTCCGTGGTTCCAAATATATCACCAATCTCACCGATTGTCCCTTTCAAGAGATCTTTAAATTTTCTTTTTGGCTTGGCTGGTGTCTGCGTTTTGGTTTTATTGTTTTTGGTATCAGTAGAGATGGTAGTCTCCTCACCGAATATGTTGGTCTCCACCACTTCGTTTTTGGTCTCTACAGGTGCAGGGATAGTAAGAGTATCCATGTCATGTCCATCAATCACATCAAACCCTTTGAGGATGAGTCCCACAGCTGTTGAGCAACTTGGCTTGAATACCTCTTCCACCGATGTTGACATGATGCAGAATGTGTCAGGCTGTGCCAATCTTACATTTGTCTCCAGAATGTGTTTGGCCAGAATCTGGATATGGTTGATTCTGGAAGATCCTCCGGTCAGTACTACACCTGCGCGCAGTTTCCCCTTGAATCCTGATTGCTCAATTTCATATGCAACAGTTGCGAGGATTTCACTCACTCTGGCCTCTATCACTGAGGCGAGCAGTTTGAATGATATCTGTTTGGTAGTGGTACCATCCCTACCGGGTATATTTATGACTTTTGACTCCTGAGCATATTCACTCAAGCACGATCCATGCTGTTTTTTCAATGTCTCGGCATCTTTAAGTGATACACCGCATACTTGGCGGATATCCTCTGAGATTGATTTGCCTCCAAACGGAATGACAGCAGTGTGCCTTACCACATTGTCCTCTATAATGAGCAAATCTGTGGTGCCTCCTCCTATGTCGACAACAGCAACACCAAGCTCCATGTCGTCATCTTCTATGACAGCTCTCGCTGAAGCAATGGGTTCCAGGAGCATTCTTTGGATTTTGAGCCCCTTACGATGGATTACCTCTGCGCATGATTTGACTGCATTTGCGCGACCTACGAAAAGGCGGAAGAATGCCTCAATATCCTTTCCTATCATACCTGCAGCCTCTGTAATGTACATGTGTTCATCCACGTTATATGACTGAGGAATCACATGCAGCACTTTCTCGCCGGGATTTACACTGTAGTTGTACATCTCTCTGGTCCATCCGCTCACCTCTTTGTCTGTAATGATGTCCTGAGGAAACATCCTTATTTTCTTGTTTGAGGCAGAGGTGCATCTGATGGCTTGCCCGGCAATGCCAACATATACCTCTTCTAACTCAAACTCTTCATCCTCTATCTGTCTGTTGACAGAGTCAATAGTGGGGGTAAGGGCATTCAATACCTTCTGGATATTGATTACCTCACCTCTCTTGATGCCGTCAGAGGGGAACTCGCTGTAGGCGATAATCTTTATGCCTCCTGCAGACTTCTCCCCTACGATTGTAGCCACTTTGGTGGTACCTAAGTCAATAGCTGCTACGTAGTTGCTCATAAATGTATCTATTTATTCTTTTTCTCTTTCTTTAATGTACAAACCACCTGGTCTGTGTACCTGAGGTCTATTTTCGAATATTTGTTCCATCCGTAGTGTGGAGCAGCATTCTTGTAGAAAGCCTCAAGTTTTCCGAATTTTCTGTCATAGTCAGACAAATCTCCAAAAAGGATGGTCTGGTCTCCAACCCTCATGTAGAGTGCTATCTCTCCATTCGGAAGAATTTCAATCTGCTGGACAAGTGAATTCCAAAATTCGTGATTTCTAAGGTATTCACCAAAATTTAACATGGATGAGAGCCACTTTTCACCCTCGTGGTCAACTTTTCCCCTCTGTCCGGCCTTGAGGGAGAGTGGTATCTCTCCTGTGACTATGGGGACATACGATGTAAATGTTCTTACCAAAGGAAAAATGTAGCAAGATTCATCCACATAAAATCCACCTTCATCTCCCTGAATCCTTAGAAGTGGCCTCCGTTGGGTGACTTCGATGGTGAGTATCCCTTCTCTGTCAAGGGATACGTCGCTGAATTTGATGGCACTTCTCTGGTCGAGGAGCTGTTCCAGTCTGTATAGGTCAATTTCTGATATTTTCTTGTCTTTCACATTGAGCTCTGAGGCAGCAATAATCTCTTTTACCTCTTCTTCAGAGACAAATCTGTTGATGGTGCTGTCAAGTATAGATACCTTGATCTCAGTACATACATCATCCTCCTTTCCTTTCACCTTCAGTACTGAGGCAAAGAAAAAGTACGCACCGAAAAGGGCGATCAGCAAAAACCATCCAATATATGTCAGAATCTTCCTTAACACTGTTTTATCCTGTTTTTAAGCAGTTCTGTAATAGGGTCAATAAATGTGCTTATATCTCCTGCACCCAAAGTGATCAGAATATCTATGTCTCTGGATTCCAGCTCGCTGATAAGTTCCTCTTTGGATACAATTTTCTTGTTCTGTATGGTTACAAGATCATATATCATTCCGCTCTCCACCCCCTCTATAGGCAGCTCTCTGGCAGGGTAGATGGGGAGTAGTATAAGCTCATCAAGTGCACTCAGGCTTTGGGCAAACTCCTTATAGAAATCTCTGGTCCTGGTGTACAGGTGTGGCTGGAATATGGCACACAGCCTCCTCCCTGGGAATATGTCCCTTATAGAACTGATGGCTGCAGATATCTCTTTGGGATGATGGGCATAATCGTCAATATATGAGCATTTGGGGGTGTTGAGGTGGATATCAAATCTTCTCTCCACACCTTCAAAAGTAGCAAGTCCTTTTTTTACCTCCTCTGCAGATGTGCCATGAAGGAGTGCTACGGCTGCAGCTGCAATGCCGTTCTCCACATTGACCCACCCAGGGATCCCTACAGTGCATCCTTCGATATTGCCCATAGGGGTGCGGAGGGTGAAATGGAAATATCCGCATTCATCTATGGTTATGTCAGATGCGTAGAAATCGGCTATCTCATCATAGCTGTAGGAGTATATTTTGGCAGGTGTATCAAACTCAATATCAATCCCTTTCTTTACCACCAGCGCCCCTTTTACTTGAGAAGCAAACTCACGGAATGCCCCTTTGA
Organism: Candidatus Coprenecus sp.; assembly: GCA_045644725.1. Classification (GTDB taxonomy): domain Bacteria; phylum Bacteroidota; class Bacteroidia; order Bacteroidales; family UBA932; genus CAAGNP01. Next base: position 8,769 of record JAZRHK010000015.1, read on the forward strand.
CATGGTCGTGATCGGAATATATGTCGAGGTGGTCAGCATCACATGATGTTATCGCAGCAATATCGGGGTAGAGCTGGAGGAATGATCTGTCAAACTCGTCAGCTTCTGCCACCAGTACCGGGTTTTTGGAGAGGAGGAGGTTTGTATGGTAATTTTTGGAGATGCCGCCGAGAAACGCATTGCAACCTTCTCCTGAGTGGTTGAGGATATGTGCCAACAGTGTGCTGGTGGTGGTTTTGCCGTGTGTTCCCGATATGGCGAGACATTTCTGCTGTGCAGCAATCTCCCCGAGGGCTCGCGACCTTTTTACCACTTTGTACCCTTTTTCAAATACCAGTATAAGTTCCTTCATATCTGCCGGGATAGCCGGAGTGTAGATTACAAGGGTCTCTTCTATATTGGCAGGGACAAGATCGGGCCTCTCTTCGTAGTGAATCTCTATCCCCTCACTTTCGAGAGCGGCAGTAAGCTTGCTTGGGGTGCGATCGTACCCCGATACGCAATACCCTGCATGTTTAAAATATCGGGCTATAGCGCTCATCCCGATTCCACCAATCCCTATGAAATATACATTCTTCATCTATTTGGCAAGTTTTAGGACCTCGTCGGCAATGTCGCTCGATGCGTTTGGCTTCGCCAATGCGAGGATGTTCTTCTCCAGTTCTATTATTTTTTCCTTATAAAATACGAGCTTTTCCACCTCGCCCATCAGTTTATGAGGTGCCTCGGCATCTTTAATAAGTATTGCTGCCCCTTTATTTACCAGTGCCATGGCATTATGAGTCTGGTGATCTTCAGCCACAACTGGTGAAGGGACAAATATAGGTGCTTTCCCTGCTGCGCAAAGTTCAGATATGGTTCCAGCCCCGGCGCGGGATACTATAAGGTCGCAAGCGGCATAGGCAAGATCCATTCTGCCAATGAAATCGCAGTTCAGGACATTGCCCCAGCGGCGTGTGTTCTCTCCGAATTGGGCCCCTTCCAGCTCTTCGAAAAAGCTCTGGATGCCTGCAGCATACCCTTTGCCGCTCTGCCATATTATCTGGAACTGTGGGGTATTGCCCTGACGGGCAATCCAATCCTTCATGGTTCTGTTGAGAGTGCCGCATCCAAGACTTCCGCCCACTACAAGTACAGTAGGAAGTGCCGGGTTGAGGCCGAAGAACCTGTAGGCTTCCTCCTTTTGGGCAGCTGTGGCTGGTGTAATCTCCTTGCGGATGGGGTTTCCTGTGAGGATTATCCTCTCTGCAGGGAAAAAGCGCTCCATACCATCGTATGCGGTACATATGGTTCTAGCCCTTTTAGACAATATTTTATTTGTAAGTCCTGCGTATGAATTCTGTTCCTGTATCAGCGTGGGTACCCCTTTGCGTGAGGCGGTCCATAGCATGGGTGCGCTGGCATATCCTCCGACACCTACCACTACATCAGGGTTGAAATCCTTAATGATCTTACCTGCCATCTTGAGGCTCTTAATTACCTTGAACGGGAGAGCCAGGTTAGAGAGGGCGAGAGACCTTTTTAGACCGGCTACAGGTAAACCTTTGATAGGGTATCCGGCTGCAGGTACCCTCTCCATTTCCATCTTTCCGATCGCACCCACAAAGAGAATTTCTATGGACGGATCCTTCTCCTTAAGTGCATTTGCTATGGAAATGGCAGGGAATATGTGACCACCTGTCCCACCTCCGCTGATGATTATACGCTTACTCATTTTTGCTTTTTTCAATCTCAATTTTAATCTCTATTGTTCTGTTTACAGACAGAATTATACCAAATGCACAGCTCATGATCAGCAATGAGGTACCACCCAGACTGACCAGAGGGAGTGTCTGTCCTGTGACAGGGAATATGCCGACATTTACCAGAATATGGACAAATGCCTGCAAGGTGATCAGGAATCCTAACCCCAATACCACTAGAGTGGAATATTTTCTGGTGCAGGATTTTGCTATGGCAATGCACCGTGAGAAGAACCACAGATACAGCAGTATGACAAATGTTCCTCCGATAAGTCCCAATTCTTCTATAATCAGTGCAAATATGAAATCTGAGTAGGGGTGGGGTAGGGTGTCCTTGGTAAGACTGTTTCCAGGCCCCCTTCCGGTTAAGCCTCCCAGCTGGATGGCCCGTCTGGCCTGATCGCTCTGGAAGTTTTTCTCCTTGAGCTCCTGTTTCTGTGCTATAGTCATGGAGTCGGGATCCTCTGGCGAAAAGAACCTTTCAATTCTGGCAGTAAATGTGTCAAGACGGGAGAAGGTGCCAAAAGCCTTGTGGATAACGAATACAAGAGATAGTGCTACAACTACAATTCCCGCTGTGTATGCAATGTATTTCCAATTGATTCCACCGCACAGGAGAATTATGAATGCTGTAGCACCTATGAGGATAGTGGCAGATACACTACCTATGAGGCTTAGGATGCATATAATCCCGAGAGGGATAAGGATCCATATTGTATATTCCTTGAATGTCTTGAATGACCGGGCCTCCATTATCCTTGCCAGATATAGGACGACGGAGATCTTGGCTAGCTCAGATGGCTGGAATGAGAAAGGACCGATCTGTATCCACCTGGCTGCATGATTAAGTACAACCCCCTTGAACACAATGTACAGCAGGAGTGCGGCGGATATCAGCAGCAGTATCAATGATCCCATCCTGTACCACTTCAGAGGGATTCTGTAGCATATCAAAAGACCTGTGAAACCTATCAGGACATAAGCCATCTGTTTGAAAAGATAGGCAAATGTGGTGGTGTCGTTTTTATATGCCAGAGAGCTTGAAGATGAGTACACGGCAATAATGGAGATAAGGGCCAGCAATAGAATTACCAGCCAGATTATCTGATCACCATGCAATTTTTTGAATCTCTTAGCCATATATTAAAGTTCCTTTACAGCATTTTTGAATTGTCTGCCACGATCTTCGTAGCTCTTGAACAGGTCAAAGCTGGCGCAGCAAGGTGAAAGGAGTACTACATCTCCACCCTTTGCAAGTGCGTATGCTTTCTCTACAGCCTCTTTGGCCGATGATGCATCCACTACTGTATTTATCATGCCATCAAAGCATTCGTGAAGTTTTCTGTTGTCCACACCCATACATACCAGTGCCTTTACCTTGTCTTTTACAAGTCCGTAAAGCGGCTCATAGTCATTGCCCTTGTCTTTGCCTCCGGCAATCCATACTACCGGGCGCTCCATGCTTTCAAGAGCATACCAGGTAGAATTGACATTGGTGGCTTTAGAGTCATTTATGAAAAGGATATCCTTTATGGAGAGGACTTTTTCAAGCCTGTGTTCGACAGCCTTGAATGTGGTGAGGCTCTCGCGGATGATCTCATTGGTAATCTTCATTATCTTACCGGTAATGGCAGCTGCCAACGAGTTGTAGATATTGTGTTTGCCTGAAAGTGAGAGTTCTGCCAGCGGCATAGTGTATGTGCTGTCATCACATTTTACCACCATCATGTCGTTCTCCACATAACCACCCTGCTCCACTTTATGGTTTTGGGTGAAAGGGAACATTTTGGCTTTGGTCACCACTTTGCTCAGGTGTCCCACTGTGATGTCATCATCTTCGCAGAATATGAAGCAGTCGTCCTGTGACATATTCTGTGTGATTCTGAATTTTGCCTTGACGTAGTTCTCCATCTTGTGGTCATATCTGTCAAGGTGGTCAGGGGTGATATTGAGCAGGATGGCGATATCTGCCCTGAAGTCATACATCCCGTCGAGCTGGAAACTGCTCAATTCGAGTACATAGATGTCATAGTCGCAGGTCGCTACCTGATATGCATAGCTTGCACCTATGTTGCCGCCCAGACCTACATTGAGCCCGGCATTTTTAAGCAGATAGTAGATGATGGATGTCGTGGTGGTCTTGCCGTTGGAGCCTGTGATGCATATCTTCTTGGCACGGTCATACCTGCCGCCGAACTCTATCTCGGAGATTACAGGAATCCCCTGGTTCAGGATCGACTGTATCACAGGGATAGTGTCGGGTATGCCGGGGCTTTTTATCACCTCGTCAGCATTCAGGATTTTATCCATAGTGTGACCGCCCTCTTCAAAAGGGATGTCGTATTTTGCCAATGTCTCTTTCTCCTTTTCACCTATGGTGCTGTTGTCCGATAGGAAGGTGTCGTGACCTTTGACTTTTGCGAGGACAGCTGCTCCGATGCCGCTTTCTCCTCCTCCAAGTACCACTATTCTGCTCATTTTTATACTGTTATCTGATCTTCAATGTTACTATGGTAATTACTGCGAGAATTATGGCAACAAGCCAGAATCTCATAACGATCTTTGCTTCAGGGATAGCTTTCAGCGGCCTCTGAATCAAAGCGGGAATCCCCTCTTTCTGGTAGTGGTGGTGTAGGGGAGACATCTTGAAAATTCTCCTTCCTGCACCATATTTCTTTTTGGTATATTTGAAATATCCCCTCTGCAATATCACAGATATGCTCTCTACAAAGAAAATTCCGCAGAGGATAGGGATGAGGAGCTCTTTCCTGATTACAATGGCAGCTACAGCGATGATGCCTCCGAGTGCCAGGCTGCCGGTGTCACCCATAAAGATCTGGGCAGGGAATGAGTTGTACCACAGGAATCCCAGGAGTGCACCGATGAGGGCCGCCATAAAGACCACCACCTCACCTGTATTCGGCAGGTACATTATATTCAGGTAGTCTGAATAGATTATGTTGCCGGAGAGGTATGCAAGGATACCGAGGGTGGCACCCACAATGGCAGATACACCTGTGGCAAGGCCATCCATACCGTCTGTGAGGTTGGTACCGTTGGATACGGCAGTTATCACAAAGATGATTACAATCACATAAATTATCCATCCCAGGATATCTTTTACCCTTCCGCTGCCGGGTGCCAGCCATTTGTAGTCGAATTCATTCTCCTTTACAAACGGGATGGTGGTTTTGGTACTCTTGTGGTCCGGGCTGTAGGCCATACCTGTATTCTCCTCTATCTGTGCTATCTCCTCTTTTGAAGGGACCCCCTTTTCGTGGACCACCACCTGTTCGCTGAAGCACAGGACAAGACCGACAATAAGACCAAGTGATACCTGTCCGAAAATTTTGTATTTGCCGGGCATCCCCTCCTTGTTCTTCTTGAACACCTTGATGTAGTCATCCATAAAACCTATGATGCCCAACCAGATAGTGGTGATTATCAATAGGATGACATAGATGTTGGTCAGGTTGCAGAATAATAGGGTAGGGATAAGTACCGATATGAGGATGATTATGCCACCCATTGTAGGTGTCCCTTTCTTGGCAAGTTGCCCCTCAAGCCCGAGGTCGCGTATCTCTTCCCCAATCTGCTTTTTTTGCAGTATGCGGATGATCCGTTTGCCGATGAAGATAGTGGTGATGATCGCTATCATGCTGGCAACAAGTGCTCTGAAGGTGAGGTACTGGACAAGTCCGTCACCCGGGAAGGAAGATATTGTCTTAAGGTATTCAAAAAGATGGTATAGCATATTGTATTATCCTGTTTTTCTATTGTTATTGTCCGTTAAAAAATTCCCTGATTACCTCTTTGTCGTCAAAGTGGTGTTTTACACCCTTGATGATCTGGTAGTCTTCGTGCCCTTTACCTGCCACCAGCACTATTGATCCCATATTGGCTGTCATAAGTGCAGTCCGGATCCCCTCTTTCCTGTCGGTTATGCATAGGGCTTTGGCCCTCCCTGCAGTGGTGAGTCCCCCTTTTATCTCTCTGATGATGGCATCAGGATTCTCCGATCTGGGGTTGTCTGATGTGATAACAATCCTGTCGGCATATTTCTCCGCAATCTCACCCATTTCGGGACGTTTTGCGGCATCTCTGTCCCCTCCGCAGCCGAATACGCATACCAGATTGTTCCCGGCAGCTATATCCTTCAGAGTCTTGAGGACATTTTCAAGTGCATCCGGGGTGTGGGCGTAATCCACCACGGCGGTGATATCCCTCGGCCCCTTTATATATTCCAGTCTCCCCGATACGGAGTTGAGTCCGCTGATGTGTGTCAATACCTCTTCCTTTTTTGCACCCAGAAGTATTGCGGCGCCATAAACTGCTATAAGGTTGTGTGCATTGTGGGTCCCGATAAATCTGGTCCATACATCCTGGCCATCCATATTGAGAAGTGATCCCTCGATACTCTTCTCCATAATTTTTACCTTGAAATCGGCTGCATCACGGAGTGAGTAGGTGCGGATCTGTGCCCTGGTGTTCTGTACCATCACTTTTCCATTCTTGTCGTCCACGTTTACCAGTGCAAAAGCATCCTTGGGAAGTGTGTCAAACAGTTTCTTTTTGCACCTCAGATATTCTGCAAATGTGTGGTGGTAGTCAAGGTGGTCGTGGGTCAGATTTGTGAATATTGCCCCTGTGAATTTAAGTCCAGCTACCCTGTCCTGGTCCAATGCGTGTGAACTGACCTCCATGAAACAGTACTGGCATCCCCTCTCAACCATCTGGCTGAGCAGGGAGTTGATGGAGATAGGATCAGATGTGGTGTTTATCGTAGGATATACATCTTTTTCTATGTAGTTGGCTATTGTGGAGAGGAGGCCGCAACCGTAACCCAGAGATGTGAACAATTGGTACAGCAGTGTGGCTATCGTAGTTTTTCCGTTTGTCCCTGTAACACCCACAAGATAGAGTTTGGAACTTGGATGTCCATAATAATGGTCAGATATAATGGCGGCAGCTGTCCTGGAGTTTTCTACCTTGAAGGCCTTTACTCCGCTGGAAGCCAGCAGTTCATCATACGAACTATCCTCATAGACTACTGAGGTTACACCCGATGTTATGGCATTTTCTATGTATTTGTGGCCGTCATTGTCAATCCCTTTTATGGCGATGAACATGCCACCTTTGCATGCCTTCCTGGAGTCTATGCATATAGACGTAATCTCTTTTAGGTTTTCTATGATTTTCTCCATTTCCATATCTATTTGCTCTCTTTCAGAATTAATTTTACATGGCTTCCATGACTTGTTTCTGTGTCGGGGGCAGGTGTCTGTTCAGCAACCCTGCCGTGCCCTTCGAACGAGACGGTGTACCCTTCATTTTCAAGGATATACATTGCATCCTTAAGGCCTAGTCCCAATACACTGGGGATGCTGCCGGTCTCTATCTTCATCTTCTGTATATTCATGACACCATCATTCGAGTCAACTGTTATCCATCCATCTTTCGGTACGGATACACTGCCGCGAATTGGAAGATTTTCAATGCTTTTCTTTACCTCGGAAGCCATTCCTCCTGCTATAAGCGGTTGGTCCACAGGTTCTATCCCCTTTCCTTTGATAGGGGGATTCCATTCAGGGTGTGTGGTGTATATATGGTCAGCTATCTGTTTGAAAACAGGTGTAGCCCATGTGCCCCCATAGAAGTTTTGTCTGGTCTTGGCAGAATATAGGACGACAATGCAAGAGTATTTGGGCTTGTCGGATGGGAAGAATCCTGCAAAAGAGGCCTGGTGTCTTCTATATCCATCATTGTCCACGTATCTGCCATTTGTGGCTATCTGCGCAGTCCCGGTCTTGCCGGAGAACTGGTACCTTGGGTCATCGAATTTTGCTGCTGTTCCCTTTTCCACTACGTGCCTTAGGGCTTTCTTTACCTCGTTGACTGTCCCTTTTGAGCAGATGGCACCGCTGATTACTTGTGGTTTGAAGCTCTCCTTTATATCTCCGTCCTGTTCAAAGCATTCGACAAAGTAGGGCTTCATCATTTTTCCCCCATTGGCGATTGCATTGTAGAACGTTACAGTGTGGAGCGGGGTTATAAGCATTCCGTATCCTATGGCCATCATGGGAAGTGATACCTTGGACCACATTTTGGCGTCGTCTGGGGTATAGATGGTAGAGTATCCCTCTCCGTCTATGTCAAGACCGAATTTCTCGCCTATCTTCATGTTGGTAATTCTGGACACGAATGTCCTCTCGTCGTCGGATGATTGTCCGTAGTGCTCTATAGCTAACTTGGCGAAACATACATTTGATGATTTGCCGAATGCCTCCTTGACAGTCATCTTGCCGTACCCGCCCGCTCTAGTGTCGGAGAATTTGACTTTGTTGTAGTACCATTCTCCATTTCCGCCGTCTGTAGGTGTGTCAAGTGTTATGAATCCATCCTCTATGAGGGAGATGAGTGTAGCCAATTTGAGGGTAGAGCCCGGTTCTGTTGCCTCTCCGATAGCATAGTTGTAGCTCTCGTCAAATTTGCCGTTTTTCATCTTCTTCATGTTGACAATGGCACGGATGGCTCCTGTAGAGACCTCCATAACTATAGCTGTTCCACCTTCGAGAAGATCACTTTTTGCCAATTGTTCTCTCATTGCTCTCTCAGCTACCTCCTGAATGTCTATGTCTATGGTGGTGCGGATATCGTAACCGTCCCTGGCAGGTGTTACGTCTTCTCCCGCTACCCTGATGTATTTGCCGCCGAGTTGGCGCATGATATATTGTTTGCCGGGTTCTCCCTGGAGTTTGTAATTGAAACTCTTCTCTATTCCCACACCTTCTCCCACTTCATTGGTGTAGCCAATGGTCCTGAGTGCAAGACTTCCATATGGATTTTCCCTTTTGTTCTTCGGTACAAGCATAAGGCCTCCTTTGAACTTGCCGTACCTGAAGATAGGGAATTTCTCCACCTCTTTCATCTCCAGATAGCTGATGTTTCTGTTGCCTATTGTGTAGTACCTTTTTTTAGAACTTCTGGCTTTTTCCAGCTCATTTTTGTATGCTGTGGCAGATTTGTTTTTGAATAGTGATGACAAGGAGGCAGAGAGTGCGCTGATTTCCTTTTTCCATACTGTGTCGTGAGGGGCTACGCAGTCCATCCTTATCTGGTATGATGGGACAGATATGGCGAGTGGCCTTCCGTCAGTGGAGAGAATGCTTCCCCTCTTGGCGTCTATAGTTTGAGTGTCATAAATGTCATCTTTTGTGACCCTGTCATCGTCATGCTGGATAGAGACAATACGAAAGATTACCACGAACGCAAGAATCAGGGCGCCGTAGTAAATCCACTTGAATCGTGTAACGATTGTTTCTATATTGTTCTTGTCCTGCATATCAGTCTTTTGATATTATTGTTGGCGGGTGGTTTGGCGGTATCAGGTCGGAGTGGTGATCCGATAGTTTTTTCATTATCTCTCCCCGTTTGCTGAGCTGGAGCATTAGGGTCATTTTGTTGGAGTATTCCGCCCGGAGGTCTTTAAGTGTCTCTTCATTTTTAACCTCCTCCATCATTGTGTCCCTCACTTCAAAGCGGAAAGAGATGTACATTATCACCAGAATAAATACGTATAGGACAAATTTCCAGTGCTTTATGAGGCCTCCGCCTCTTACCAGAATTTGTCCCCCCAGTATATTTCCTATGAGTGTCCCTTTAGCCATCTGTTTTCTCTCCTATCCTTAGTTTGGCACTTCTTGCCCGTGTGTTTTGGGCTATTTCCATATCTGACGGCAGTATTGGTTTTTTGTTTACCCCTCTTAGGGTGGTGAGTCTTCTGCCGTACAGGTCTTTCTGTTCGTTGCCGTCAACAGATCCTGTTTTTATAAAATTCTTCACCATTCTGTCCTCAAGGGAGTGGTATGTGATTACTGATAGCCTTCCGCCAGGATTGAGTGAGCGTTCAGCCCCTTTGAGGAATTGTTGCAGACTCTCCATTTCTCCATTGACCTCTATTCTGAGAGCCTGGTAAATTTTAGCCAGAAACTTGTGCTCTGCGACAGGCGGCAATAACTTTTTGATTGCCTCTGAGAGCTCTCCAGTAGTGGTGATGGGGGCTTTTGATCTGGCTGCGCAAATCAGGCTTGCCACTTTTCTGCTGTTGTCTACCTCTCCGTAGAGTTTGAACAATTTTGACAACTCGTCCTCGTCATATCCGTTTATGATGGCTTTAGCGTCCTTTTTGGCCTGTGTGTTCATTCTCATGTCCAGAGGTGCGTCAAATCTGAACGAGAACCCCCTTTCGGATGTGTCAAACTGGTGAGATGAAACTCCCAGGTCGGCAAGTATGCCGTCTACCCCATCAAAGCCATAATAGCGTACGAAGTGGTGGATGTATTTGAAATTGTTGTGTACTACTATTATCCTTTTGTCCTGAGGAGCGTTCCTTATGGCATCACTGTCCTGATCAAAAACCATCAGTCTCCCCTTAGGGCCCAAGTGGGAGAGGATTTCTCTAGTGTGACCGCCTCCTCCAAGGGTGGCGTCAATGTATACTCCGGACTCTTTGATGTCAAGTCCGGATATACTTTCGCGAAGTAGAACCGGTGTGTGATAGGTAGACATTATCCAAGTATCTTTTCTGCCAATGAAACAAATTCGTCATCCGCCATCTTGCTCGATTCGAACAATTCTTTGGCCCAAAGTTCTATCTTGTGGTCATTTCCACTGAAAATGACCTCTTTGTCTACGTTTATCTTGTCCAATAGATATTTGGGGATGGTGATTCTTCCAAGTTTTCCATCTGGCTCGATGAGAGCTCTGTTGTCCATGTAAGCTCTCCAAAATCTGCTGTGCTCTTTGTTGAAGAAGTTTAGCTTAGATTTGATCTCTTCGGATTGGCGTTCCCACTCTGAGTAAGTGTAGATTGAAAGGCACTCTGAAAACAAATCCTGCTTGACTACAAAACGAAGCTGTTCGTCACCCATAAGTGACTTGAATGCAGAGGGAAAGACGAGTCTCCCTTTGTCATCCAGCTTCGCTTTATATTCACCTACAAATTTGACCATGTATCCTTGTGCCTTTTTACCTATTTAGTGAATGCAAATATAGGTATTAATTTTCCATTTAATTCCATTTCTTTACAAAGTTTTCCACATTTTATTATCAATTTTTCAAAAAAATGGATTACATTCGTGACGTATTAAATTACCCTTTCCATTATGCAAATTTTTACATCTGAATTTAAGGATGCCCTGAGGGCATTTTTTATGAATAAGAGCTTTTTGAGGTGGTTGGCAATAGTGGCTATCACAGTATTGGCTGTCATTCTTTTCTTTACGCTTCCCCCTGTCGAGGTGAAAAAAGAGAGGGGGGGAGAACCTGGCTCTTTTGTTGGGAATTCGGACACTACGCTATATGAGTACGGGATCCCTATAGCCCTATATGATGTGGATGAGCATAAAGTGGGCAAAGGTGAGTTTTTCTCTACCATTCTCGATAAGAACGGTGTCCCTGCCAAGGTGGTGTACGAGCTTACACAAAAGTGTAAAGGGGTATTTGATGTAAGGCAGATCAGGGTCGGCAACGAGTATCATACTTATACCACTAAAGATTCGCTTTCTCGTCTGGACTATCTTGTATATGAGAGGGATAGCCGCTCGTTCGTGGTTTTTGGCCTTAAGGATTCGCTCACCGTCTCCATTCATGAGAAGGAGATAGAGACCACAATCCATTATGCAGAGGTTACTATAAACAGTTCTCTGTGGGTGGATTTGCAGAATGCAGGGGTGACCCCGCTTCTGGCTCTGGCGCTATCAGATATATATGCATGGAGTATTGACTTTTTCGGTCTTCAGAGGGGAGACTCTTTCAGGGCCTTGTATGAGGTAATGAGTTATAATGGAGATGTTCTCGATATAGGAAATGTCAAGTATGCCGAGTTCAAGCATGCGGGAAAAAGTTTTGAGACATATCACTATGTTCTGGACGGTCAGGGCAATGAATATTGGAATGAGAATGGAGAAAGTATGCGGAAGGCATTCCTTAAAGCTCCTCTAAATTATAAGAGGATCAGCTCAGGATTTACATATAACAGACGTCATCCTATCACGCGTAAGGTTCAGCCTCACACAGGTATTGACTATGCTGCGCCTACAGGTACCCCGGTGGTGAGTATTGGTGATGGTGTAGTGGTTGAGAAAGGGTATAAAGGGGCAGGTGGACATACTGTGAAGATCAAGCACAACTCAGTATACACATCTGCATATCTTCACCTTTCAAAATATGGGAAAGGTATTGCTGTCGGTACCAGGGTGAAACAAGGGCAGATCATCGGATATGTAGGGAGCACAGGGCGTTCTACAGGTCCACACCTTGATTTTCGTGTGTGGAAAAACGGTACTCCGATAAACCCCCTTACAATGAAGATGCCCCCTGCCGTTCCCGTTCCAAAGGAAAAGATGGATGATTTCAATGCTGCAAAGTTGGAAACACAAAGAGCCATAGCCCATTTTACCGCCATGGAGTATTTCAATAAATCTGTAAAGGTGCTGGTGGAATAGACAAGGGGCTTTACTTCTTGTATATTACATTGATTCCGTCACGGATAGGGAGGATAACGTTGTCGACACGGGAGTCGGATGCCACCATTTTGTTGAATGCAATAATAGATTGGGTCTGAGCATCTTTTGGTGGATTGTCCAGAAGAACTTTTCCGCTCCATAGAACATTGTCAGCAAGTATGTAACCACCAGTCCGGACTTTATCAAAAACCAGATCGTAGTATTCGATGTACTCCCTTTTATTGGCATCGATATAGACTATATCATATTTCTTGTCCAGAGTGGGGATAATTTTCTTTGCATCACCGATATGAAGGTGTGCTATGTCTTCTTTGCCCTCTACATCTATAAGTTCTGCCTTCCGGAATCCGCCTTTGATTATGTCCTCAAGCTCATCATATACCTCTACAGTGTCAATACTCCCACCGTCCTGGAGTCCCCTGGAGAGGCAGATAGTGGAGTAGCCTGTAAATGCACCCAGTTCGAGAATGTGCATAGGCCTTACCATCAGAGAGAATGCCTGAAGTAGCTTTCCCTGATCGCCATTTGAGAGCATGCGTGCCTGTTTGGTGCAGAGATGAGTCTGTCTCTCTACCCATTCAAGTGCTTTGTCAAGTACCTTTGCATCCATTTTCTGTTACATATATGTGAGTTTGCAAATCTTTTCAGGTGCAAATATATCTGAAGCAACTTCCATTACTTCGGCAGCGGTAACCTCCTCTATCATCTGTCTCATTTTCGCAGTGCCGATAACCTCTCTGAAAACCAGAAGGCTTTTGCCCATGGATATGCATTGGGCTTCGCTATTGTCAGATGAAATGGCCAGCTGTCCCAAGAGTTGTTTCTTGGCTGCTTTTAGAGCCCTTTCGCTCATGGGTACAGTTCTGAATTTTTCCAGTTCTCCCTCCACCAGTCTGACACATTTTTCGTAGTTCTGCCTGTCGCACCCAAAGTATATGGAGACAATACCTGTATCGGAGTATTGTCCGTAGGCAGCATCCACATTGTATACAAGTCCGTTCTTTTCACGAAGGATAGTGTTAAGTCTGGAATTTGCGGCCGGTCCGCCAAGTATGTTAATCAGCAGAATGAGGGCCATCCTCCTCTTTTCATAGTAGGGGTAGGCTTGTGCACCGATTACGCAGTGGGTCTGGTGCCCTTTGCGGTTGATGACCTTGTCAAAAGGTTTGACAGGGGCCATTCTGGGTGGGATGGTGAGCCATTCGGGCAATAAAGGATTGTTGTTCTCCATTGCCTCTGGGGCATATTTCAGGAGGGCTTTGTGGAGCAGTTCGCGCACCTTTTCCTCTTTGGCATCTGCCACAACTGTGAATGCCATGTTGCTGGGGATAAAGTGGGTATGTACATAGTCGTAAAGCTCATTGACCCCTATTTTTTTTAGGGTTCTGGCTTTTCCGAGAACAGGCATGGAAAGGTTGGTCCCTTCGAAGAGCAACTCTTCGAAATCGTCAAATATCTGGTCGGCAGGGGAGTCCTTGTATGTTATGATCTCATCCAGGACCACTGCCTTTTCCTTTTCCATCTCCTTGGGGGAGAATTTCGGGCAGCATGCCAGTTCTACCAGTAGACTTATTGCTCTGGATATGTCCTCCTTCAAAACGGTGGAGTGGATAACTATTTCCTCTTTGGTGGTGAATGCGTTGAGTTCCCCACCGAGCTTCTCTATGTATGAATTTATGCTGGAGGCAGATTTGTATTCTGTCCCCTTGAAGATCATGTGCTCTGTGAAATGGGCGATACCACCGAACCTCTGGTCCTCACGACGAGTACCTGAGCGGATAGAGAGGGCACAGTATGCTACAGGCGAATTGCTCTTCTTGAAGAGGAATTGTAAACCTTTGAAATCAGTATGCATAAGGTGTCGCGATCCTTTTATAGTCTTCAGGGGTAAAGCCGCTTCCGAACTTTCCTGACATTTTGTGCTTTTTGTATAGAAACAACTCTCTTGTATCTGTACTTATGAGCATTTTGAAGCAGTATGCCCCTTTCTGGTTTACACTTGGTGAGACTATTACAGCAATCAGTGTGTCAGGGCTCCAATTGTCTATTGCCTGCTCTTTCTCCTCTTTGGTTACGAGTTTTGCTTTACCATGAAAATCATTGTCAAGCATCTCCTGTGATATGCCGAAACAGAAATCCTCGGGACAGAAGAGAATTGTCTTGTCTTTGGCCTCATTCATGCCGTCGGAGTAGGCTCCCATCCCAACGTATGATGATATCTTCTTCTCCTGAACTTTTGCTATATGCTTCTGTATTATATTTATAAATGGTGCTAGATATGCAAAGGAATCACCTGAATCGTCATCCAGTGTCCTGTATGGCAGTGATAGGACGTCTGGCATGAAATTGATCCCTTCGGAGGCTTTTTCGGAGCCTCTGACCAGAGTCAGGAATTCCATTGACGGCTCCTTTTCCTTGCTGAACTGTCCGTCAACCCTCATCAGGAAGAAGTAACTTGTATCTGTTTTTATCTCTTCAAATCTCTCCATAGGGCATATTTCATATGGAGAAATGATCCAGTACTTTTTAACTGCATCTATAAGCATAACGTCGTCAAGGGAGTTGTTTCCCTTTACTACTACCTGTGTGGTCTTGGATGAGAAATCTTTAAGGTCATCCCTCTTTTGGAATATGTTCAAAGGCTGTCCATAGATGTAACATGTAGCAAAGATTGCTGCCAATGCGCATAATATCTTCTTCATAATACTCAATTTTAGTGGTGCAAAAATAGCAATTAATATGAATTATTTGTACTTTTGTCAGATATGGAACAATTCATAGTATCAGCCAGGAAATATCGTCCAAATTCATTTGAGTCATTGATTGGACAGGAGAATATAGCCACTACGCTTAAAAATTCCATTCTCCGTGGACAGCTTGCCCATGCATACCTGTTCTGTGGTCCCAGAGGTGTCGGCAAGACCACTTCTGCCAGAATTTTTGCCAAATCGATAAACTGTCTCAATCCCTCCGATGATATGGAGCCTTGCGGCCAATGCGAGTCGTGCCTCTCATTCTCGGAAGGGCGTTCCTACTGCATACATGAGCTGGACGCCGCATCCAATAACTCCGTGGATGATATCCGTAACCTGACTGATATGGTCCGCATTCCGCCACAGATAGGGAAGTACAGCGTCTATATCATTGATGAGGTGCACATGCTTTCGGCTGCTGCATTCAACGCCTTCCTGAAGACACTCGAGGAGCCGCCTGCATATGCGATATTCATCCTTGCCACCACAGAGAAGCATAAAATTCTCCCTACTATTCTTTCGAGGTGCCAGACCTACGATTTCAACAGGATCTCCATCCCCGATATGGTCAGGAACCTTTCCGATATTGCGCAGAAAGAGGGTGTGAAGATAGAGGAGGATGCTCTCCATATTCTGGCACAGAAGGCTGATGGTGCGATGCGTGATGCCCTTACCCTTTTTGACCAGACAGTGGCATTCTGTGGGAAGGATATAAAATATGAGCAAGTAATTTCAAATCTCAATATACTCGATTATGAGTACTATTTCAGATTGACTGACCATTTTCTGGCAGCTGATTACACCTCAGCACTCCTTATTTTTGATGAGATACTCTCCAAGGGATTCAATGCCCTGCATTTTGTATCAGGGCTAAGTTCACATATCAGGGATCTGATAGTGTGCAGAAAAGAGGCATCTGAGTCACTTCTGCAACTTCCCGGATCTCTTGTCAACAGATACAAAGAACAATCTTCCAAATGTTCAGTCCCATTCCTTTATGAAGCATTGAACATAACAACCAATTGCGAAGCAGCATACAGGCAAAGTTCCAACCAGAGGCTTCTCATTGAGTTTGCTCTGATGAAACTCTCCTTTATAGTTCAGGGAGTACCGGCCGCTGCTCCGGTTAATACTGCAACGGCTGTGCCACAAAGTGCCCCTGCCAAGGTCTCTTCATCAGCATCGGAGTCTTCTCCGGTGCCTCCTGCAGGGCAGACTCCTGTTGCTGTTCCAACTGCTGCTCCAGTGGCAGAACAAAAAACTGCAGCCCCTGCATCAGCACCTAAAGTGACTCCGGGAGGTGGCCTTTCATTGAAAGATATGCTCAAAAAGGCTGAGCAGAGGGCCCAAGGGATAGAGGTCTCTGCAGACCCTTCGGAAGCAGCAGGGGAGAGGCCATTTACCATTGATGAGTTTATGGTGGCCTGGAAGGAGCTTATAACGGGAGAGAGAGCTGCCGGAAGAACTTCTCTTGCCATCACCCTGGAGCAATATGAACCTGTCATTAAAGAAGATGGTCTTACAGTGGAGTTCTATGTGAGCAATGATGCCCAGAAGGGGTGGATTCAGGAGAAAAGACTTCTGAAAATGATTTCATGGATGAGGGGCAAACTTCAGAACAAAAAGTTAAATCTTGAGGTGGAGGTGGCAGCATCATCTGATGATGACAATTCACCAAAACTTTATACAAACAGGGACAAGGGGGAATTCCTGTTGAGGGAGCATGAGGCAGTAAGGGAATTGGCCCAAAAGCTCGAATTGGATATAAAATGACGATATGAGACTCTATAGCGAAAATCTGGTAAAGAAGTATGGCGCCAGGACAGTGGTGAAAGGTGTGTCAATAGAGGTGCACCAGGGTGAGATTGTGGGGTTGCTTGGCCCCAATGGTGCCGGTAAGACCACCAGTTTCTATATGATTACCGGACTAATCAAACCCAATGAAGGGAGAATTTTTCTCGAGTCAGAGGATGGATCAGTGGAGGAGATAACCAAACTCCCAATGTATCAGAGGGCGAAGAAGGGGTTGGGATATCTGGCTCAGGAAGCATCGGTCTTCCGTAAGATGAGTGTGGAGGACAACATAATGTCGGTGATGGAGATGGCTGATCTTACCAAGCAAGAGAGGATGGAGCGTCTGGAGTCACTTATCGATGAGTTCAGACTTCATAAAGTCCGCAAAAGCCTGGGGGTGCAGCTCTCTGGTGGAGAGAGACGCAGATGTGAGATCGCGAGGGCTCTTGCCATAGATCCCAAGTTTATTCTGCTTGATGAGCCGTTCGCTGGTGTGGACCCTATCGCGGTGGAGGATATACAGCACATTATCGCCAAACTCAAATACAAGAATATCGGAGTAATTATCACAGACCACAATGTCCACGAGACACTCGCGATTACCGATAGGGCATATCTGCTCTATGAAGGTACCATCCTGGAAAGCGGTACGGCAGAGATGCTTGCAAACAATCCGGAGGTGCGCCGGAAATATCTCGGCCAGAACTTCGAGCTCCGTAAGGCTGTTCTGAGGGAGAAAAAAGAAGAAGGTGACTATGAGTAGTCACCTTCTTGCACTAATTCATCTTTCAGAATACTGTTACAGAACTTCAAGCTCCATATCGTAGTTCCAGCGGCCGAAGTAGAGGTTTCCGCCTCTCCACTCGACTTCACCTCTCTGGAAGTCGACGGTCTCGCTTCGTGGATATGTCTTGGCAGGGTATAGAGGCTGTGAGTAGTCGGTATTTACGATAAATCTCCAGGCATCCATACCGTGTGTATAGTAATAGAAGTAGTCGCTGTCAAGTCTTGACTTGTCTGCACTGGTGATGACACGTCCACGTGGTGCGTTGTGTTCAAGCTCCTCTTTGAGGATCACTCTTCCGAATGAAGGGTCAACACCTACCCAGCCGATACCTTCGTAGTATACGCGTACCCAGTCGTGGAGGTTGATCTCCATAGGGTGGAGCATCCAGCCGCTTTCCCATTGGGCAGGGATACCTGCACATCTGGCCATAGTGATGAAAAGCAGACCTACCTGCCCGCAGTCACCGTGGTCGTTGTCGATAACATACTCAGGGATGTTTTCCAATGTAGAGTACTCTCTGGCACTTGCCCAAGGGAAATGGTCACAGATCCAGTCAAAGATTTTTACAGATTTGAGGTAAGGGTTCTCAATCCCTTTTGTGAGCGAATCGGTGATGTTTTTGATTCTGTCGCTGAATACGATGTGTGGTGCCCTTTCGGCTGTGAATTTCTTGTAGAACTCACTCTCAGTATCGTAAGGTTTTACATCCTCCGGTTCAAAATCGTTGAATTTGTGATAAGCTGTGTATGACATCTCATACCAGAACTCTGTACGTTTGCCGGCCTCAGCCACCTTCTCCATATAGATGCTTCTGTGAGCATAACCCTCTGGAGCGATGATATAGTCAGGCTGTGATGTAGCAAGAAGTTTGATGTTCTTGTACATATCCTCGTTCTGTAGGTATGGCATCCATACCCTTACCACTTCACCTGCAGGTACCTCGTCAGGCTTTACAGAGATGGAGTAGCGGATCTTGATTTTCTCTGGCTCTACAAGTGATTTGCCGCTCTTGCGTGATGCTTTGAGAACTTTGGTTACTGACTCATCCACAAATGTGTCAAGTGGATCTGGTGAGTAGGGGTGTGTCTGGTTGTAGAGTGCTTCAGCCTCTTCGTCGATTCTGAAAACATTGCGGGCGGAGTTTCTGAAATATCTCTTCTCTCCGTCAATGGTCATACCCTCAAGGATTTTTTTCTCCTCCCAGCGGGCCATATCTTCGCGTGTTACTTCAGGGTAGTATTTCTGAAGCTGTGCAAATACAGTGGAGTCGTTTCTGCTGAAATCCTGGCGGATACGATCCATAACTTCCATTTGGAAGTTGAGGTCCCAAATTTGGGCAGGGGTCAATTCTTCTGTAGCGATCTTCATCTTGATAAGTTTCTCTGCCTGGGTGAACTCACCGGCTTTGATAACTTTCGCTATATTTGCCTCGCTAAGGTCTGCTTTAGACAAAGAATGTCCACAACCGGATACGATTATGGACATTGCAATTATGATAAATATGTTTCTCATGTGATAGAGATTAGATACTATCTTACGCGCTCACCGTATGAACGGTCTTCAGTGTTTACTCTGATTCTGTCGCCCTGGTTGATAAATAGAGGAACCATGATCTCTGCACCTGTCTCAATGGTACAAGCTTTCATGGCGTTGGTAGATGCTGTATCACCCTTTACAGCTGGTTCAGTGTAGGTAACCTCCATTTCTACATATTTGGGAAGCTCACAGGTAAGACATCTCTCCTCGTCAGCAAGGAACATCATCTCCACTGCCTGGCCCTCTTTCATAAGGTCAGCATTGTCCACAAGGTCTTCTTGAAGTGAAATCTGCTCGAATGTCTCGCTGTGCATGAAGTTGTAACCCATATCATCCTTGTAAAGGTATTGGTAAGGTCTTCTCTCTACATTGATAAGTTCGATTTTTTCACCTGCTGTGAAGGTTCTGTCAAGGATTTTACCATTCTCAAGGTTACGGAGTTTGGTTTTAACGAAAGCAGGACCTTTGCCTGGTTTAACGTGCTGGAACCAAATGATAGATACTGGTTTGCCATCATATTTGAAATAAAGTCCGTTTTTGAAATCAGCTGTTGTTGCCATAAAATATTGATTATTGTTTATTTAATTTCAATTTGGGCGCAAAGATATATAAAAAATGGAGAACACTATAAATTCTTGAGATAATTTGCCACCTCTTCGAGTTGCCATTTGGGGGTCGAAGTGGCTCCGCAAATCCCCACAAAATCATCCTCTTTGAACCATCCGGGATCTATGCCGTCATGGTGCTCGACGCTGTATGTGCGGGGGTTGACACTACGGCACAATTCGGAGAGTATTTTGCCGTTGGAGCTCTCTTTGCCGCGGACAAATATGATTGCGGAGTGCCTCCTGGCAAAATCAATGAGATTGGGGTGGCGGGATGATACCTGGCGGCAGATGGTATTGAAGATGGATAGTCGGGAATCGTTTCCGCAGGCTTCAATTACTGCGGTGCGGAGGAGTTCCCCCAGTTGTTGGAACTGCTGTGGGTCCTTGGTGGTCTGTGAGAAGAGGGCAATGGGTTTGGTGAGGTCAATTTTCCCGTCACTGATGGCATTGTGCAGCTGTTCCACCTTTTCCAGTACAAGGGCGTTGCCCTGTACCTGACCAATGAGGCCGTTGACCTCTGCGTGGCCGTTCTTTCCGAAAATTATTATCTGCCCACCCTTAGGTGAGATCTCCTGATAGGTCGCGGCAATCCTCTTCTGCAGCTGCAGTACTACCGGGCAGGTGCAGTCCACGATGGTAAGGTTGTTGCCATTGGCAATATCATATACGGCAGGTGGCTCACCATGTGCGCGGAAAAGAACCACAGTGTCTTTAAGTTTTTTAAGATCTTCATATCCTATGGTGATGAGCCCTTTCTGATGGAGGCGGTCCATCTCTGTGTCGTTGTGGACGATAGCCCCAAGGGAGAAAAGGGAACCTCTCTGGCAGAGTACACTTTCAGCCTGCTCTATGGCACGGCGGACACCATTGCAGCATCCTGACTGTTCGTCTATCTCTACTCTCATAGCTTGCTCAGTATATTGAGAACCCACTCCATCTGCTGATCAAGTGTCATGTGGCTATTGTCCAGAAGAAGGGCATCCGGTGCCTGTGTAAGGGGTGCTGTCTGGCGATGTGCGTCTATATAATCACGCTCCAGAAGGTTTTTCAGGACATCTTCCATATTGGGATTTTCACCCTTTGCCACCATCTCATTGTATCTCCTTTGTGCCCTGATTTGAGGATCGGCTGTCATGAAAATTTTAAGTTCGGCATTTGGAAATACCGCTGTTCCGATATCGCGGCCGTCCATTACCACCCCTTTCTTCTCGCCGTAGCCTTTGAGCATGGAGTCGACGAAGTTTCTGACTGAAGGGATAGCAGCGATATGGCTAACTTTATTGGATACCTCCAGGCTCCTTATCTCCTTCTCAATATTCCCTCCGTCGAGGTATGTTTCGCTTTCCCCATTCTCGCCGGTGGTGCGGAACTCAATCCTGATACGGTCCAATAGCTCCTTGAGAGATTGGAGGTTGATATTGTTCTCAGTGTCAATGGCTCCGCCTCTGGTAGCGGCAAGTGTTACTGCACGGTAGAGTGCACCAGTATCGATATAGATGTAACCAAGTCTGGCGGCTACCAGCTTGGCGAAAGTGCTCTTCCCAGTCGAAGAGTACCCGTCTATCGCTATGATAATCTTACTGTCCTTCATACGGATACAAAGGTAGAAAAATTCCTTGGGATATAACACACCTCTCTTGAGAACGTCTGTCATCTATCAGGGATTGAAAACGCCCGATTTCCAGCCCGGAGCGGTTGATGGGACCTCTCCGGGATCAAAAAAGCCTGTTTCCCAGCCCGAAGCCCAATGCGGAGTCCGTTTTTCGGGAATTCAGACGATGCAGCTTCAAAAATCAGACGTCAACCGCTCCAGTACGCAGGGGTGATAGAGGAAGCCGAGCATGGCGGCGCCACCGAAGTTCAGACTCTGAAGATATGGTATAGAGTCGAAGGTCACACCGCCCAACGCTACCACCTTTCCGTCGATGATCCCATCCTTCGCTGCCTGTTCGAGCTCACGGTGACAGAATCCGGATTTGTATTCCGATTTGGAGATGCTGTCGAAGATAGGGCTCAGGAAGATGTAATCGTACTCAGACTTGTATTTTACGACCTCCTCTATGGTGTGACAGGAGCGGGTTCGGAATCCGCTGTACTCCTCCGGAAATGTCACCACATTTTTATTTATGTGGATCCCTTTCAGTGAGAATTCGTAGTACAGCTCCGGATAGTCGTGAACGATTACCTTAGATCTCTCCTGAGGAGTCAGTTCACGAAGTATCATCCTGCACCCCTGGATATCGGAGACTGGTTTTCTGAGGTGGATGATATCGATGCCGCATCCGATCAAGCCTTTGATCAGAGGGATATCATTGTCATCCACCTTGGGGGTAGTTATCGCTATGATTCTCATCCTTTAAGAGCCTTGATTATAAGATTGGCCACTTTCTTGCCGGAAAGAAGCATTCCGCCGAAGATTGGCCCCATTCTCGGGGTGCCGCCCACTGCTGAAGCGGCCATGCCGCAAACATATAGGCCCGGGTAGATCTCCTTGGTGCCATTTACTACCTCCTCTTCACCCGAAACCACATCCAGTGAACGCTCACCTATGACATCTCCGGTATCTGTAGCCAGACGGATGCCGTTCTTGCGGGCAACTGTCCTGCACATCTCACTGTCGTGACCCGTCCCGTCCACTACACACTTGGCCATAATATTGAGCGGGTCCACGTGCATCCCTTCCCTTAAAACAGGTGTCCAGTTCACCACTACACCGCTGACCATATTGTTCTTGAAAATGACATCCTCCACTGAGTAGCAGTTGAAGATGGTGGCACCTTGGTGGACTGCTTTATAGAGGAGAGCTGAGGTGCTCTCTACAGAGTCCATCACATAGAGATTGTCACTGTATTGCTCATAATTGATATCAAATTCCTGAATGATATGGAGGGCCTCCTTCTGCACCACTATCTGGTTGAACATCATGGCCCCTCCCCACATTCCCCCTCCAGGTGAGAGTTTCCTGTCAAACTGAGCCACCTTCAGACCAGCTTTGGCCAGATAGTAGGCTGCCACAATACCCGATGGACCACCGCCCACGATGGCTACATCCAAATCAAGATTTCTTTCCAGTTTTTGGAAATAGGTACTGATAATACCTCGAGATACATTTTTTTCGATCATAATGTTGTGTGTTTTGAAATTAAAACTGTCTTACGCATATATGCTGCGGGATCATCTGCGCTCAGAACACTACCACTGATGGCAATACCACTGACCCCGCACTCAAGAAGTTCCGGGATATCCTCCTTCCGTATTCCTCCTATGGCGACCAGAGGGATATCGATCCCGGATTTGTGCATTCTGGTGACTATATCCCGATAGCCCTGGTAACCAAGTATCGGGGCAAGGTTCTTCTTGGTGG
>JAZRHK010000016.1:0-4474 GCA_045644725.1 Candidatus Coprenecus sp.
AGCAACACCTGTACCGCAATCAACACCACCAGTAGAAACATCATAGCAGTCAAGGTGACAGCTGCTGATAATCAGCTCCTCAGGCTTTTCAGTACCACGGATATAGGCAAGAACATTGTAATATGGCACAGGGCCCATAAAGAAGTGGTTTCTTATATCAAACTCCAATTGGATATATTCACGTAGTGCAACGCGGTCATATATCTTCTTGTATTGCCTCTCATCAAGTTTGATATCCGGAAGCACAGGAAGGGTCTCCCATGTCATAGTATATATATTTTCCCTGTCTGAAAGGGTGGTGATTGGAACTGCTGAAGACTGGATAATTCCCAGTGCACCTGCCTCAATCATCTCTTTGTAGAACAATGCAGGCTCCTCAATCAACGCTGCAGGTTTCTTCTCCACAAGGGCATCAAGCTCTGCACGGAGCTTCGCAATCTCTTTCTTCGAAGTGGTGGCAGCTATCTTCTTCTCAAGCTCTGCCCTTTGGCTGCGAAGGCCGTAGTTATAGCCGCGAATTTTACCGTTTTCTGCAGCGATAGAGTCGTTCTTAGCTTTGATTTTTGCCCTTTTCGCTTCACCTGCAGGTCCGTAATTAATTGCCCTTCCGCTATTTTTTCCACCAATAAGAACCCAAGCTCCCTTGATGGTGTGTTTCATCCTCTCAAACTCTGCAGTGGTCTTGGGCTCAATCACTACATGCCCCCTCTGCACACCATGTGTACCTGCTGTATATGAAGGGGTTGTGAAATGTAGCGCCTCCTCACCGTTTATCATCCTTCCTGACCAAGGTCCACGGCTAAAGCCAATAGGCAACTCCCCTACTTTCACCTTCTCTACCTCCAAGCCCCATTTCTGGAACATGTACATTGCCCAGTCCACTGCATGAAGATAACCGTCCGAGCCGGTAAGACGTGGCCCGATGGTATTGCACAGGACATCCAGATGGTCCATTGTCTGATTATCCTGGGCAGCAAGTTCAAGGACTTTATCTACAACAGGATCGTTGGTTTGTGCCGAAGTGGAAACAGCAGCACCGCATAGAAGGGCTGCACAAGAAAGAATGGCAATAATCTTTTTCATAATTTTCAAATTTATATTGGAACAAAATTTTACACCCAAAGAAGGAACCCTGCACATATTATAACCCCTGTCACCAGCAGGTCAATGAGGCAGAAGCCCATAATATCCTTTGCATTGAGCTTCGCAATGGCAAGGGCCGGGATTGCCCAGAAAGGCTGGATGAGGTTGGTCCAGGCATCACCCCAGGCAATAGCCATACCGGTAATGGCAGGATCCACACCGAGTTGCGCCCCTGCGGGGAACATAATCGGAGCCTGCACAGCCCATTGTCCACCGCCCGAAGGGACGAAAACATTCACTATTGCAGCGCTGAGGAAAGTGAGCAATGGATATGTTGTTTCGTTGGAAATCGAGATAAATGCATCACTGATCTCTCCGGCAAGGGATACCCCGGAAGCACCTGTACCGGTGATGATACCCATAATTCCTGCGTAGAAAGGGAACTGCAGTAGGATACCCGCTGCCCCTGTTGCCGCCTTGGTAAAGGCATTCACATAGCAGATAGGTGTCTTGTGGGCCAGAAGGCCAATGAAAAGGAAGAGCATAATCACCGAATTGAGATCAAGCCCCCCACCCCTGACAAAAAGTTTGATAACCAGATAGGCAAGGCCGAGAATTGAGATAATCCAGGTAAGGACAGGGCTCCTCTCCATCTTGTCTGCTGGGGTAATGGCCACTACCTTCTCATCACACCCCTCTTCGCATAGCAAAGACCTATCTACACACAAAACAGCATCCCCCTTAGGGTGCATCAGGGCATTCACTATCACCAACGCCACAATGACAGCCAATGCAATACCAATATTATAAATACTGAAAATGGTTTCACTCAAAGCAACAGGCTCGGCCACAATGCCGTTTGTAGCTTTCACAAGGGCATCGCCGGCTGTAGCCATCGATAGAGGTACAGAACCGCTTATTCCAGAGTGCCATACAACAAAACCGCTGTACGCTGACGCAATGAGAAGCCTGTAATCCACCCCCTGCATTTTTCTAGCTACCGCCTTTGCGAGGATGGCCCCGACTATAAGGCCAAAGCCCCAGTTGAGCCAGCAGGCAATGGATGATATGGCAGAGACAAAGGCAATGGCTCCGGCCGGTGTTTTTGGAGCCGAAGCAAGTTTACTTACTACCTTCTTCACCGCTGGTGCCGCAGCAAGAGCCGATCCGCAAACAAGGACCAAAGCCATCTGCATCGAGAAAGCGAGCAGTGACCACACACCATCACCCCAGTTCTCGACCGCCTCCACGACACTCTGGTCGCAAATCGGGATGGCAACAGAAAATGCCACCAGTGTAAGAATTATCGCAAATATAAATGGTTCAGGAAGATACCTCTGAACCAATTTCACACAAGCATTGATAAGTTTCTGAAACATAATGATCAATTCAGTAATAATCAGCGAAAATACACATAATTTCTAAAATGGTCAACAGGAAGTGACTATGGGCTACGTAGAGACACACCTGCAAGAAAACTGGCAAAAACTTGTAGGTGTGTGGCAAAAGTGGAAGGAAATCGGGGCATTTCCGGACACACATGCAAGAAATCGGGCAGAAAATTGTGGGTGTGTGGCAAAAATGGTCGGAAACAGGGGTGATTCCGGACACACCTGCAAGAAATCCGGCAAAAACTCGTGGGTGTGTGGCAAAAGTGGTCGGAAACTGGGCCAGGTGGAATAAAATATCTTCCACCGGGCCCGCATACTTTTGCTAACAACTTATGAATGTGTAGATTATAAAATTAAGATGGGCCAATTGGAAGCATTTTTGTGCCACCTGGCCAAGAGCATCACTAAAATCAGATGGTGATTTCCTCTCCTGTCGCGAAAAAATGGATATTTTTATAGGTGGACAGAAGCGACTTTGCACGGTCACCAGTACAGTGACCAGTGTAGATTTTGGCATCCGGATGACATGATGTCATGAAATTTACGAACTCGTCCACATCCTCTTCGAGAGAATCAGAACGGTCAGTAAAGTGAAGGCCACCGACAAAAGACTTCAAGCGGCTCTCACCTGTAGCCTCCAGACAGGACTCAATGATATTTGCGGCCCCACAATGTGAACAGGATGAGATTACCACTACCCCATCCACTGTTTTCACAGCAACACTAAGCTCATGCAAGAAATCATCAGGCACCGTATCTGATCCATCACTCAGGGCACTCTTGTACAATGTCTTGTTCCCTCCTGGTCTACGATATTTGTCACACCCGCACTTTACGATAGCAATATCTGGTGTCACCCACCAAGCAAAAGATCCTACTGTCACGCCATCATATAAGTTACTGTCCTCCCTGCGTCCCTCTCCAGGCATCATGTATTCTGACTGCACAGCCCCATCCACATCCAAACAGTTGAACCTCTCCAGATAGTCATCAAGCAACGACAGGTCTGTGCCTATATCTTTGATCTCCCCACCTTTATCAGAGAAAAATTTATGGGTAAAAACATCTGAAGAGAGGATGACCTTGGCCCTGGAATCCAGTTCCAGAAACTCTCTCAGACCACCTGAATGATCATCATGGCCGTGTGAAATAAGACAA
Organism: Candidatus Coprenecus sp.; assembly: GCA_045644725.1. Taxonomy (GTDB): domain Bacteria; phylum Bacteroidota; class Bacteroidia; order Bacteroidales; family UBA932; genus CAAGNP01. The sequence goes on from JAZRHK010000016.1 coordinate 3,633, forward strand.
AAATCGACAGCTGCTAGATCTATCCCCATGGCACAGGCATTCTTCAGAAAGGTCCCCGTCGCCCCTGTATCCACTAGAAAGAGAGCCCCATCGCACTCTACATAAAGAGACAACCCGTGCTCACACACGAGATCACTCCCCTCCAGAGTTCTGTTGTCCACTAATACCTTGATAACCATAATTTACTGTTTGACAGCCGACCCCTTCAAAATGACCGGGCAAAAGAGCACCGTTACTGAAGGAGACAACTTATCAGAGTCCTATAACCTCTAAACTCTTAAACCTTGGTGATAGCGTCAAGTTGAAGGTCTGCAACAATTTTGTCTATAACCGAGGTAACAACACGATAGAGTTTGCCGTAACGGGTATAGTCAGTAGGACATGCGAAATTTACCCTATCTTCAGATATTAACTTCTCAGCCTTTACACGGGCACCATGTTTGGATGGATCATATACCGCTATGGAGTGTCCTCCAAACTGCTTCACAAGCTTCATACAAGGTATATCTGTAGCTCCATCACCAAAATATATCATACTTGAGAAAGGGACAGCCCTATCTTTGTCAGGAACATACTCATTGACACGTACATGGTCACGGATACTGTGTACCCCTTTATTGATCTTGAAAATGAACTGCGTTTTGCCGGTATAGTCAATAGCAACCGCAGGCCATGTAGCCACACCATTTTCATAAAGGAAAGAGCAGGCAAACACCTTCTTGAATTCGTGGTATATGATGCTTCCCTCAATCATCTCCTGGAGACCTGAAGAATTGATATAGTGCTCTATATTGACACCTTTTGACTCACCATATCTGTTTACCATAGCAAACCACTCCTTG
>JAZRHK010000017.1:0-1238 GCA_045644725.1 Candidatus Coprenecus sp.
TAACACAAGCTGTACGGCCATCATCATCGTCTTGGTACTTGCTTTTCTTTTTGTCTTGTTTCCACTTTCGACACATCCGCTTCATGTGGCCCTTCTCGCCACAGTAGTGGCACACACCACCAAACTTCTGACCTGAATTCTTGTCTCTTCTTCCCCTTACAATAAGGCCTCGGCTTTGTCCATCATCTATGCGTGCAGCATTCCTTCTTGTTTCCTCGTTAAGCATGTTGTTCTTAACGGTATCCATGGACAATACACCATCAGACGCAGAATTCGTTAAGGTCACCACAAAAGTTTCCCGATGAAACTTCTGCCACTTGTCATCATTCATTCTTGGCTTCCACGTCACCCAATTAGTATTGGTGAGTTTGATCATTGTGCCTTTGTCTTCACTCATCTTGACAACACCTACCCTGCCGACTCACACCTGGATCTATTGACCAACCAGGCTCTGATACCACTGTTGTGATATCGGCCTATTAGGTATGTCAAGGAACCACAAACTAGCACAGCAAACCAAGAGAAACAGACCACAGATAAAAGACACAAGAACACAGAATTTAAGGTGGTTCAGCAAACTTTGCCTACGTCCACCGGCAGAAAACACTTCCACTATATTAATAATGGGTACACGAGAAAGTATAAGAAAACAAAGACTATCTCTACTCTTCCTATCTCTCTCCTTTCTGCCCTCTCTCACCCTCTAACCGAGAATGGAACACACTTGCTCTTTTCCTCTGTGATACTAAACCTAGAGCTGACCCCCCTCCTTATATAACCATAAGGATATCAGTTCTCTTCACCAAATAGGAATCCTAATCCTATTAGTGGAACACAACAATCTTCTCTGTAATCTACTAGGATTACAGGTATACCATCATCAATAAGGATACCTTTTCCTTATTGGAACACCATACTCTAAGATGAAACATCTTAGGAAACACACATGGGTCTGGAAAACCCAACAATCTCCCCCTCCAGACCATGAGGGAGGAACACCGGCGCGACTCCATTACCCGGAGTCCGCCCAAGCTGACTTGATGCAGAATCACGCAGTAGGAGCGTGCAGCTCCCCTTGATCAGGCTCCCCCTGATCGAACACCTCATCACCCTGTCCCCAGTGGTGGAACACCTCTTGACCATCTTCTTGGACAGAACACCCATTGGAAAAGGAAATTTGGGACATCTTTTCTAGAACGCCTTTCTCCCTTATATGGCCATCACTTTGATGCCATACG
>JAZRHK010000018.1:0-8786 GCA_045644725.1 Candidatus Coprenecus sp.
ATCCGACTTGGTGGAGAAGACCCTCCAGGTGGCCCAGCCAAAAAATGCAGAGAGGGTTATCGGAACAGACCCAGCTACAGGAAAGAGTGTCATCGCCAGAATGGGCCGTTTCGGTCCGCTTGTCCAGATAGGTGAGAACGATGACCCTGAAAAGAGATTTGCAAGCCTTCCTAAAGGAAAACTGATAGAGAGTCTGACACTTGACGAGGCCCTCAACCTGTTCAAACTCCCAAGACATCTGGGAGAGTATGAAGGCAAAGAGATAACCTGCTCATCAGGAAGATTCGGTCCGTACATAAAAGTGGGGAGCACATTCATCTCCATCGGCAAGAAAGGGGACCCATACACCTTTGATCTTCAGAGTGCCATAGAGCTCATAAAAGAACACGAAGCCAAGCAGTCCAAACAGAATATCAAAGACTTCCCGGAGCACGACATCGCTATCCTGAACGGAAGATTCGGGCCATACATCAAACACTCAGGTAACAATTATAAGATACCTAAAGGCACTAAAGCAGAAGAGATTACCCTTGAAGAGTGTCTCAACATCATTACAAACTATAAGAAAAAATAGTTACAGAATGTTACTTTTCTTAAATTTTATTTAATTTTGCACAAACTTTAAGAAAAGGGGTTATGACTAAGTTCCAAATTGACAAAACAGACCAGAAAATTTTGTCATTCCTCGTAAAGAATGCGAGAATGCCATTCCTTGAAATCGCACGTGAATGTGGTGTTTCAGGTGCAGCTATCCACCAGAGAGTCAAGAAAATGGAGAGTCTTGGGATCATTACAGGCTCCCGTCTGCTTGTTAAGCCTCAGGCTCTGGGTCTCAATGTATGTGCATTTGTTGGTGTCCAGCTTTCCCAAGCCAGCAAATATTCTGAAGTTATTGATCAGTTCAAGAAAATATCAGAAGTGGTGGAGTGTCACTTCGTAACAGGGACACACGCACTTCTCGTAAAACTGTACTGCTTCAATCACGACCACTTGATGAAAGTCCTCATCAACACCATCCAGAATATCCCTTATGTGGAGAAAACTGAAACTTGGGTGTCACTTGACCAGGCAATTGAAAGACAAATCTGGGTTAAAGATTATCCAAACCAAGACTGATTATAGCCCTCGCGAGGTCCATATCCTCAGGGGTAGTAATTTTTATATTGTAGCGGGTACCCTCACAGAAGAAAAGGGGGTAACCCGCTTTTTCCACCACAGAGGCATCATCAGTAAACTCCGGAGAAAATGGGGACTCATAGCTATCCAGCAACATATCTGACTTGAAAACCTGCGGTGTCTGAACAGAGTAATATCTCTCTCTGTCCACATATACATACTCCCCGTTATCATCCACCATCCTCATAGACTCTACAGATTTCATACAAGGGATAGCCGCCCCTTTCTCTTCTGCCATATTATAGATTTCTATCAGTCTGTCTTTCGAAATGAAAGGTCTGACACCATCGTGCACAGCCACCACCGCCCCTTTGGGTACATATTTCAATCCGTTTTTTACAGAATGGAAACGGGTAATGCCCCCTTCCACCAATATATGATTGAATGCAAAACCGCTCTCCCGGCAATAATCCTTCCAGGACTCCTTCGCATCCTTGTTCATGACCAGAATAATCTTTACATCAAAAGGGAGGGAGAGGAACTTCTCAATAGTATATCTGAGAATTGGTTTTCCCTCTATTTCCAACATCTGCTTGGGGATTGCAGATCCCATTCTGGTTCCACTTCCACCTGCGGTAACAATGACATATCTGGGAGATAAATTTTCCATTATTATTTTTTCAAAATATTTCTACAAATATAACCCTTATATCTTTATTTTTTGTAATTTTACCATCTATTTTTTAACCTCAAAATTCTAACAGATGTCACAAGATCTACAACTCAGGAAAATTCGCAAAGCACTTATCTCCGTATACCACAAAGAAGGTTTGGAAGAGATTGTCAATGAACTACATAAAGGTGGAGTAGAGATTATCTCCACAGGAGGAACATACGACTTTCTACGTAGCAGAGGTATCCCTGTTACAGCTGTAGAGGATTTGACCGGCTATCCATCCATTTTCGGTGGCCGCGTAAAGACCCTCCACCCAAAAGTATTCGGAGGCATCCTGTACCGTCGTGACTTGGAAAATGACCTTTCACAGAGAGATGAATTCGGAATTCCAGACATAGACCTTGTAATCGTGGACCTGTATCCTTTTGAGGAATATGTAGCTGCCAAGGCAGAACATCAGGCAATTATCGAGAAAATCGATATCGGAGGCATTTCACTCATCAGAGCTGCCGCCAAAAACTACAACGATGTAATCATTGTCCCTTGCAGTGAAGAGTACAGCAAACTTCTGGAAGTATTGAAAGAGCACGGCTGCGCTTCTACACTTGAGGAGAGAGAGTATTTTGCCGCCAAAGCATTCCTCACCTCTTCTCACTACGACACCATGATCTTTGACTATTTCAACAGAACCACCCGTTTCCCTGTATTTGACAAGAGCATCACCAGCACTATGCACCTCAGATACGGTGAAAACCCACACCAGGAGGGTGTGTATTTCGGAGCCAAAGACTCCCTTCCTGAGCAACTGCACGGAAAAGAGATTTCATACAACAATCTTCTCGACATTGAGGCGGCCATCGAGCTTATCTCTGACTTCTCAGATCCTGCTGTAGCCATCATTAAGCACAATAACGCCTGCGGCTGCGCAGTAAGAAACACCATCCTTGAGGCTTGGACCGATGCCCTCAGTGCGGATCCTGTATCGGCTTTCGGAGGCATTATCGTAGCCAACAGGGCTATTGATCTCGCAGCAGCTGAGGAGATAAACAAAATATTCTTCGAGGTGATCATCGCCCCAGCTTACGATGAAGACGCACTTGCAGTCCTCAAGACCAAAAAGAACCGCATCATCCTCAAAAACACCAATACCACCCCTAGCGAAGACAAGTTCAGATCACTTCTCGGCGGAGTATTGATGCAGAAAAGGGATTCAGTGGTAGAGAGCCCTGAAGATCTTAAAACTGTCACAAAGGCGGCACCTACTGCAGCAGAGATCGACGATATGCTTTTCGCAAACATTTTAGTAAAACATTCAAAATCAAACGCCATTGTCCTGGCCAAAAACAGAATGCTTCTTGCCAGCGGTATCGGGCAGACCTCAAGAGTGGATGCACTCAGACAGGCTATCGAGAAAGCAGGAAGTTTTGAAATGTCTCTTGAAGGTGCAGTAATGTCTTCTGACGCATTCTTCCCATTCCCTGATTGCGTAGAGATCGCCCACAAGGCAGGCATCACAGCAGTTATCCATCCGGGTGGCTCTATCAGAGACCAAGAGAGTGTAGATTACTGCGACGAAAAAGGGATGGCTATGGTTATAACAGGTAAAAGACACTTCAAACATTAATGAATATGCTATTCTCATTTCTTACTCAAGAACTGGCTATCGACCTTGGTACAGCGAATACTGTTATCCTGATGGACAACAAGATCGTTCTGGACGAGCCATCGATAGTAGCATTCGACCAGAATACCGGCAAGCCTATAGCGTTTGGGCAGAAAGCCAGGTTAATGCACGAAAAAACGCACCCCAACATCAAGACCATCAGACCACTTAAGGATGGTGTTATCGCAGACTTCAACGCGGCAGAACAAATGTTGAGAGGGTTTGTGAAGATGATCAACACCAAAAGGACACTGTTCTCTCCCAACATAAAAATGGTGGTGTGCATCCCATCAGGAAGTACCGAGGTAGAGATCCGTGCGGTACGAGACTCATCCAACCACTCTGGAGGTTCAGATGTATATATGATTTTTGAGCCTATGGCTGCTGCCATGGGTATCGGTCTCGACGTGGAGGCCCCCGCAGGAAATATGGTTGTAGATATTGGAGGTGGTACTACAGAGATCGCTGTAATCTCTCTGGGGGGCATCGTATGCCAGCAGAGCATCCGCGTGGCAGGTGACGTATTCACTTCGGAGATTCAGCAGTATATGCGCCAGCAACACAATATCAAGGTGGGCGAGATTACCTCTGAGGAGATCAAGATCAGGATTGGTGCAGCCATTACCGATCTGGAAAACGCACCAGAGCCATTTATTGTCAGGGGACCTAACCTCATGACAGCACACCCTATGGAAATAGCAGTAACCTCACAGGAGGTGGCACATTGTCTGGACAAATCTCTTGCGAAAATCGAATCAGCCATCCTCTCTGTACTCGAACAGACTCCACCTGAACTCTATCAGGACATCGTGGAGAAGGGAATCTTCCTTACCGGTGGTGGAGCTTTGCTCAGAGGTCTTGACAAGAGACTGTCAGAGAAAATCAATATCCCATTCCACGTAGCGGAAGACCCTCTACGTGCTGTAGCAAGGGGTACCAGCATGGCTCTTAAGGGAACAGGCAGATATCAATTCCTCATGAGATAAACGTGGTATGAATAGGCGTTCCTCTACCTACACAGCCTTAGTCTCTCTATTGGTATTTTTACTGATAGAGGGACTTTCTCTTTTGCTTGTCTCACGCAATGGCGCGATACAAAAATACAAGCTGATGTCCGGAATCAGGAACATCCAAACCACACTATGGAACAAAGGGGAGAATGCCAGATATTTCTTTTCACTCAAAGAGACCAACCTTCTCCTGGAAGAAGAGAACATCAGGCTCGTAAAGGAGCTGGAGAAATACAAACGCTTCGTGCACAAACACACCTCTGACAGTGTGATTCAGGCCTACAATCCTGAATTCAAATACATTCCTGCCACTGTAATAAAAAACAGCACTAACCGCCGCCACAACTACATCATTCTGGACAAAGGTGAGCAGGATGGCATCACACCCGACATGGGTATCATTACCCCTAGCGGCGTGGTCGGATATATCCACAGTGTTGGCAGCAAACACTCATTGGCTGTCTCCTTTCTGGACATAGACAACACCATCACAGCAATAATCAAGAAAAGCGGCACATTCGGCACACTGAGTTGGAATGGGAGAAATATTGGGGAAGCCGTCCTGAAGGAGATCCCTATCCACTCTACATTCAACATTGGTGACACCATCACCACCAGCGGATATTCTGCCATATATCCTAAAGGGATAGACCTAGGTGTAATCAAATCATCGCAAAGCGTGGGGGGAACAAGTTTTGATTTGACGGTATCACTCTTCGAGGATTTCTCTAATCTCCATTATGTATACATAGTGGACAATCCTAACAATCTTGAATTCAAAAACTTCATCAATAAGGAGGAGGGCCTGCAATGAATATAGATTTCAAGAAAATTCTATACTTTGTATTTGTCATAATTATCCAATGCATTATGGACAATTATATGGATCTTGGCATATATACACGCGTATTGCTCCTCCCATACCTTATACTGATTCTCCCATACAGATACAAGACAGTAGTCACTATGCTACTCGCTTTCTGCATCGGGCTGCTAGTGGACATTTTCACCACCGGCACTCTCGGGCTTAATGCAGGAGCCCTTGTTTGTGTAGCCTTTGTAAGGCAAAAGATGCTTCACGCCATAATGGATGAAAGGAATATGGAGCGACACGACAGTCCCGACTTCAAAGTCTTGGGTCTGGGGAAAAGTGCATTCTATTTCATGCTCCCATACCTCCTGTACTTCATCTTCTACACAATGGTGGACAATTTCGGATTTGCTCCGACAGCAATCACTCTGCCCAAGATTCTCATAAGTACCACTGTCAGTGGAGTGGCAGGTCTGCTCCTTTTCAAACAATACAAGAAGATATAATCTGATATGGATAGCCAGAACGGTAATAAGCACAAGGTATTGGTTATAGGCCTCATATCGGTCTTTCTCATTCTTGTGTTCCAGCTTGTGAACCTTCAACTTATCGATGAGACCTATAAGATAAACGCTGAGAACAATGCCCTCCGCTATCAGACCAGATACCCAGTCAGGGGTCTGATTCTTGACCGCAACGGGAAGATGCTTGTAGGGAATACAAATTCATACGACATTATAGTCACTCCATACGACGTCAAGCCTTTCGACACACTAGCCTTGTGCCGTATATTCTCTCTGGAACCTGACGATGTAAAGGAAACATTCAAATATTATCGCAGATACAGGACCAGGATAGGTTACCAGAGCAAGGTTTTCCTCAAAAATGTATCATACGCCCAATACAGCCTGTTCATAGAGAAGAAGCACAAATTTCCAGGGTTCTCAGCCTCACCACGCTCCATCAGAAGCTATGGTTACAATGCTGGGGGGAACCTTTTGGGATATGTTACAGAGGCCGATCCGGTATTTCTGAAAAAACACCCTGAATACTCAGCTGGCGACTATATTGGCAAGACAGGTCTGGAAGAGGTGTGCGAGGCTATCCTCAAAGGGGAGAAAGGGTACGATATTTATCTGCGCGACGCCAACAACAGGATTCAAGATCACTACGAAAACGGCGATTACGACAAACCGGCCGTCCCAGGCAACAATGTGGTCTCCACCATTGATGCAGAACTCCAGCACTATGGTGAACACCTTATGCAAAACAAGGTGGGTTCAGTGGTTGCCATCGAACCCTCTACTGGAGAAATTCTGGCCATGATCTCCAGCCCCGGCATCAACGTCGATGTTCTGGCAGACATCGGTGCCAACTACAAAAATATCTCATCTGACCCATTTAAGCCAATGTACAACAGGGCAGTGATGTCTCCTCAGCCCCCAGGTTCCGTATTCAAGCTCGTCAATGCCCTCATAGGGCTTCAGGAGGGTGTGATCACCGAATCAAAGGAGTATGGCTGCCGCAACGGATACCACGTAGGCAATCTCACAGTGGGATGCCACTCCCATCCATCCCCGGTAGATTTGAAAGAGTCAATAATGATGTCCTGCAACGCCTACTACTGCAATGTCCTCCGCGAAATACTTGACAACCCCAAATATGGCAATATTGACGAGTCATTCACCAAGTGGCGCGAATATGTCCAAAGCTTTGGCTTCGGCCTGAAACTGGGAAGTGACTTCCCTTCGGAAAAGGGGGGATTTGTCCCCTCTGTTGAGACATACAACAGAGTGCACGGAAAGGGGAGATGGAAGTCCCTCTCGGTCATATCCCTCTCCATCGGACAGGGTGAGCTCGGCTGTACCCCTTTACACCTGGCAAATCTGGCTGCAACCCTTGCCAATAGGGGATATTACTACATTCCACACATCATCAAGGATACCGACTCCTTAAGAATAGACGACAAATACAAGGAGAAGCACTACACATTGGTGGATACCACCCTTTTTGAACCGGTAATAGAGGGTATGCATATGGCTGTCAACACCCCTCCTGGACGAGGAGCCACAGCTACCGTGGCCGCAGTGGACAGTCTGGATATATGCGGAAAAACCGGAACAGCCCAGAACCCCCACGGCGATGACCACTCCGTATTTATCTGCTTTGCCCCCAAAGACAACCCCAAAATTGCAATAGCTGTCTATATGGAAAATGCCGGCTTTGGTGCCACCTGGGCAGCCCCCACCGCATCGTTGCTCGTGGAGCAATATCTCAACGGAGAGATATCTCAGGAGCGCAAGTGGCTTGAAGAGAGGATAGTAAAAGGATTCTTATTGGACAAAGTCCCTGCGTGGAAAACCCTGCAAGAGAGAAAAAAATGACAACCCACAACAACATATACAGAAAAATAGACTGGATTATGGTGGGGTGTTACCTCCTCCTCATCCTATTCGGATGGATAAACATCTATGCCTCATCATTTGAGGTGGAGAACGCTAACATTTTCTCCCTCAACCAGAGGAGCGGTATGCAGATGCTTTGGATAGGAATCACCTTTGTTGCCATTGCCCTTATTCTTTTTGTTGTAAATCCACGGTTCTACTTCAGCTTCACATGGTGGTTCTACCTCTTCGCAGTGCTGCTGCTGGTGGCCGTGCTGGTGGTGGGAAAAGAGGTAAACGGCTCCAAATCGTGGATAGCACTGGGGAGCATCAGATTCCAGCCGTCCGAGTTTTCAAAAATAACCACCTCTCTCGCATTGGCCTCTATAATAGGCAGATACAATTTCAAAATATCTAACCTGCCTGACCTGGCGAAGGTACTGGTGACCCTTCTCATCCCCGCAGGACTTATAATTCTGGAACCAGACGCAGGTACCATGATGGTCTATTGCGGTTTCGTCTTTATGCTCTACAGGGAAGGGCTTACAGGATGGATCATATCATTCGCGCTGATGATTGTGATGCTGTTCGTGCTCACCCTCAAATTCACACCCGGGACAGCCATTCTGGTGCTTCTGGGGATCTATGGACTCATGAAGGGTATCATCAGCAAAAGGGTGGCTGAACACATACTGCTGTATGGCATCCTTATAGGGGCACTCTCATTTATACCCAGACTCTTGAGACTCGAGCCGTTGATGAAGCTATACGAATTCGGGCCCCAGTACTTCATCCTTTTCTTCGCAGTAGCTATTATTGCGGGATCACTAATCCTCAACCGCAGAAGCAACAGACCACTTAAACTGAAATACCTGGTGATGACGTTTGTATGTGCCTTGGTATTCATATTCTCTGTGCAGATAATTTTTAATAAAGTTCTAAAGGAGCACCACCGCGACAGGATAGAGAACCTTCTCGGGATAACCAAGGACCTCAAGGGGGCCGGATACAATGTGCACCAGTCGAAAATAGCCATCGGATCGGGAGGGTTGACAGGAAAAGGGTACCTCCAGGGGACACAGACAAAATTCAAATTTGTCCCTGAGCAGAGTACTGACTTTATTTT
>JAZRHK010000019.1:0-12343 GCA_045644725.1 Candidatus Coprenecus sp.
AAGACAAGCTGTCGAATCTACTATCGAGGCTATCCAGAATTTTGACAACACAGGCATCGGTCTTCTTGAAATTTCTCACCGTACCCCAGCTTGTGAGAGAATCATGGCTGAGACTGAGCAGCTATGGAGAGAGCTCCTCAACATCCCTGAGGAGTACGCAGTTATCTTCCTTGGCGGTGGCGCATCAACCCAGTTCTTCGAGGTTCCTGCAAACCTTCTCAAGACCAAAGCAGCTTACCTTCAGACAGGTGTTTGGGCTAAAAAAGCAGTTAAAGAGGCCAAATTCTACGGCGAAGTGGAGGTAGTTGCCTCTTCAGAGGACAAAACTTACTCATACATCCCTAAGGGCTACACTATCCCTACAGATGTTGATTACTTCCACATCACTACCAACAACACCATCTACGGTACAGAGATCCACGAGGATATCGACTCACCTGTTACCCTTGTAGCAGATATGTCATCAGACATCATGAGCCGCCCTGTAGACGTTAAGAAATACGGCATGATCTATGGTGGTGCACAGAAAAACGTAGGCCCTGCTGGTGTTACTTTCGTTATCGTACGCAAAGACCTTCTCGGCAAAGTTGAGCGTCCTATCCAGACTATGGTTGACTACCGCACACACTACACTGAAGAGGTTAAAAACCGCTCTATGTTCAACACCCCTCCAGTGCTCCCTATCTTCGTAATGCACGAGACCCTGAAATGGGTTAAAGAGCAAGGTGGTCTTGAGGCTATGTACAAAATCAACAAAGAGAAAGCTGAGCTCCTTTACAACGAGATCGACCGCAACCCTCTATTCGTAGGTACAGCTGCTAAAGAAGACCGCTCACTTATGAACGTTTGCTTCGTAATGGCTCCCGGCAAAGAAGAGTTGCAGGGTGAATTCTTCAAATTCGCCAAAGAGCGCGGTATGGTAGGTATCAAAGGTCACCGCTCAGTAGGTGGTTTCAGAGCATCTATCTACAACGCTTGCCCTAAAGAGGCAGTTGAAGCACTTGTTGCTTGCATGCAGGAATTTGAACAACTACACAAATAACATTTACCACAATGAAAGTACTAGTTGCTACAGAAAAACCTTTCTCAAAGGTAGCTGTTGACGGCATCCGCCGCATCGTAGAAGAGGCTGGACACACTTTTGCAGCCCTTGAAAAATATACAGAAGTTTCACAGCTTTTGGAAGCAGTAGCTGACGCTGACGCACTTATCGTCCGTTCAGACAAAGTTACCCGCGAAGTTATCGCAGCTGCTCCAAACCTAAAAATCGTAGTTCGTGCAGGTGCAGGATTTGACAATCTTGACCTCCCTGCTTGCACCGAAAGAGGTATCGTAGCTATGAATACCCCTGGCCAGAACTCAAACGCAGTGGCAGAATTGGCACTTTGCTTTATGATCTACATGAGCAGAAACCAGCTTACTGCCGGCACAGGTTCAGAGCTTAAAGGCAAAACCCTCGGTATCCAGGCATACGGTAACGTAGGCAGACTTGTAGCCAGCCACGCCAGAGGTTTCGGCATGAACATTATGGCATTTGACCCATTTGTTCCAGCTGAGGCTATGGAGGCAGAAGGTGTTATCGTAGCCAAATCTCTTGAGGATTTGTACGAAAACTCACACTTCGTATCTCTACACATCCCTGCTACAGAGCAGACCAAAAACTCTATCGGATACAATCTCCTTTCAAGAATGCCTAAAGGCGGTTGCCTTGTAAACACTGCCCGCAAAGAGGTTATCAACGAAGAGGAACTTATCAAAGTCCTAAGAGAGAGAGAAGACCTCAAATATATCACCGACGTAGCTACTGCAAATCACGCTGCTATCGCAGAAGAGTTCGGCAAACGCGTATACGGTACCCCCAAGAAGATGGGTGCTGAGACTGCTGAGGCCAACGTAAACGCAGGTCTTGCAGCTGCAAACCAGATTTGCGACTATTTCGCTACAGGCAACACCAGATTCCAACTTAACAAATAATAACATATACAAATTATGGTAAAAGTTAAACCTTTCGCAGCGGTTCGCCCACCTAAAGCTATTGGCCACGAAGTGGCATCACGCCCTTATGACGTTCTTAACTCTGTAGAGGCTAAAGCTGAAGCCGGTGAGAAATCTCTTCTTCACATCATCAAACCTGAGATCGATTTCGATCCTATCGCTGATGAACACGGCCAGGAGGCTTATGACAAGGCTGTAGAGAACTTCAAGCTATGGCAGGAGAAAGGATGGTTGGTACAGGATCCTAAAGAGAACTACTACGTATATGCACAGACTATGGATGGCCGCACCCAATACGGTCTTGTAGTGTGCGCAAACGTAGAGGACTATATGACAGGCAAGATCAAGAAACATGAGCTTACCCGCAAGGACAAAGAGGATGACCGTATGATCCACGTAAGGAATCAGAACGCTAACCTTGAGCCTGTGTTCTTCGCATACCCTGACAACGCAGAGATCAATGCTATCGTAGAGCGCACCATCGCTACCAAAGAGATCGAGTACGACTACATTGCACCTGTTGACGGTTTCGGCCACAAATTCTGGGTTATCGACAATGAAGAGGATATCGCCAGAATCACTGAGATCTTCGCAGGTATCCCTGCATTCTATGTAGCTGACGGTCACCACAGGACAGCAGCTGCTGCCCGTGTTGGAGAGGAGAAGAAAAACAACAATCCTAACCACACTGGCGAAGAGGAGTACAACTACTTTATGGCTGTAGTATTCCCTGAGAGTCACCTCAAGATTATTGACTACAACCGCGTGGTTAAAGATCTTAACGGTATGAGCGAGGCTGAGTTCATCGAGAAACTTGGCGAAGATTTCATCGTAGAGAAGAAAGGTGCTGATATCTACACCCCTTCAGGTCTTCACAATTTCTCTATGTACATCGGTGGCGAGTGGTACTCTCTTCAGGCTAAAGAGGGCACTTACGACGATTCAGATCCTATCGGTGTTCTTGATGTGACTGTTTGCTCTAACCTTGTTTTCGACAAGCTTCTTGACATCAAAGACCTAAGAACTTCTAAGAGAATTGACTTCGTAGGTGGTATCCGCGGTCTTGGTGAGCTTAAGAAACGTGTTGATTCAGGTGAGATGGTGGCTGCATTTGCTCTATATCCTGTTTCTATGAAGCAGCTTATCGACATCGCAGACACTGGCAACATCATGCCTCCTAAGACCACTTGGTTCGAGCCAAAACTCCAGAGCGGTCTTGCTATCCACAAACTGTCATAACGGATAGTCACCCCAGACGACATATCGTCACCCCCGACCCCGATCGGGGGTCTCATACATAAAAATGGGCACGGAAACCACCAAATCCGTGCCCATTTTCCATTTTTTCACCCCATCGGGCACCAAAACACCCCATTTCGTGCCCAAAATCACCTCCACCCTACTTCAAAAAAATCACCCAATACTGCTTTTTGTCAAAAGTTGTCAAACTCACAACATAGCTTTGCAGTGATCACTGATTATAAACTTACAAATAACACACAGCCATGTTCGGAATAATAGTTTTTATAGTATTGGTAATTAATGTACTCGGCTACATGACAGGTAGCAAAGAGAAATGGTAAGGACTAGACCTTCGCAGCACCTTTGATTCAGAACGATTCTGCAACAAGTGCAGTGGCAAAATCATAAAATATTCGCTACTTTTGAAGAAATTCCGTGATGGAGATAAATTGTCCCCATCACCAAATCCTATCAACTGGTATAAAGAACAACATCCCCATGGTCGGCAAATATAAAGTAATAACCCTCTGAGGCAGCACGAAGTTCAAGGAGCAATACCTGGAAGCTCAGAAGCGATTGACCCTTGAAGGCAACATCGTCATCTCAGTCGGTCTGTTCGGTCACAGCGGAGACGATGAAGTCTGGACCGAAGGTACCAAAGCCATGCTCGACGACATGCACAAACGCAAAATTGACATGGCAGACGAAATCTTCGTCATCAACGTCGGTGGCGACATTGGAGAAAGCACCCGTAACGAAATCGCTTACGCCAAGTCTCAGGGGATCGCTGTAAGATACTTAGAGAACATATAGGTCTCGTGCTTTAAATTTAGCACCATCGCTTCCATGAGTAAGACTCCCATTGGATTCTTCAACGGCCGAGAAGTCAGAGCCATTTGTAATGAAGCAGGCTCCAAATGGAGGTTTTCTGCTTTGCGACATCATCAATACTGACGAGTTCATGCACCTAAGCACACAAGATTGGTTTTTGATTCCCTCCCGAAAATAACCTTTTCACTAATCGCCCTCAGAACCACTTACGAGGGATGTTTTTGAAAAGGTTACGGGAAATCGGCGAACCTTTTCAGCAACCGTGCCAAGAACAGGCTATGAAGGGCATATTTGAAAAGGCAAATTGCAGGAACAGACACAGTGCATGTACGGTGCAAATGCAGGAACAGGCAGGAACAGTGCAGGGACAGAGCAAGGGCAAGAACAATGCAAGTGCAGAAACAGAAACAGAAACAAAGCAGAAGCAGAAACACCACAGCAACAAAACAGCAACAAAACAGACCTCCCCCCCCCAGCCCCCATCGATCATTAAGATAAGCCAATGCTTCAGGCAAGTCGTTTTCCCTAAAGCCTCACTCTTCTGCTTGGTATCACCATGTCCTCCGACCTGCGCGTCAGACAGCCGTGACAAGAAGTTGATGAAATATGTTACAGTGGTGATGAAAATAAGTGGGAAAGTCCATTTTATGATAGGGCCGTGACAAAAGGTGAGTGATATTTGTCACAGTGGTGGCCTTTCGGGAAAGACAGATTAGTGACTGCCGCTAAATGGGAAACCTCCTTATTTACAACATCATCGACAGAGATTCATAATATCTCCTCGATACCGGAAGTTTGATGGGTTCAGGTGAGTCCAATTCCAGAAAAAATAACCTTTTCACGAATTGCTTTCAGAAGCACATAAAAAATCCAGGAAGTGGAATATTTCCCACTCCCTGGTTGTCCAAAAATATAAAGTTAAAAGGGGCAGCCCACTACTCTCCTTTTGTTTTCTGAATGAAGAGGTAGGTGTAGTTTCCTGCAGGGGAATCAAATTTTCCTACTATATTGCCGGAGACATCCTGGATGATATGCTCCGTACCCCCTTTGTCCGCCACATAGAGATATCGGGTGGCATTTGATCTCTCGACTCCAGATATATCAGTTCCTTTATAAATTACTGTACAATTCTCCTCAGAGAGGTTGACGCTGTACACTTCACTTGACGAGTATGCCAAAACCTCTTGATCCAGACCGAATGCCAGTACGCCATCATCCCCAATAGGAAATCCCACTTTATGGGTAAAATCATCTATGGTGATATCATACAGTGCCACACCTGTATCTTTCAATGATACCACAAAAGTATCTCCACCGTCAGCCAGAATATCGAGAACAGGGGCTGGTGTCTCCACACTCTTGTAATATTGTCCGGAAGCAAGCTCATACACATCTATCCCCTTCTCTCCTCCTACATAACAATATCCTCCGTACACATAGATGGCATTGCCCCCTCTACCCTCTTCACACTTGATGTTCGACTTGTAATAAAATACATAATTTGCCCCCAACACATCATAGATGGAAATATAAGGTAATGTCTTCGAATCTCCATTATTGAGGATGAACACTTGACTTCCCTTGAGGGTCAGAGCTTCAGGAGAGGCGAGTTTGTTGAGCAAGTCTGGTTCCATTACTTTAAACCTGTTCAAGTCCACCGATACCAGCGCATCTACAGAAGATGTAAGGAGATAGGCCATTCCATTGAGACCTATCATAATCCCTTTCAATGCCCCATAAGGGGGTTGGCTGTTGGCTGTAGACATGGAGATATCACTCTTCAGCATCTCTGTCTCATTGAATTCTATTATATCCAATGGTTTGTCCTCTCCCGCACTATTGAAAAGGACTACCATATTATCCAAGAGCATATTATCACCTGCAGTCGATGTTAAATTACACGAAGAGAGGACCGCAGCTGCAGCCAATACAAAAAACACTATTCTTTTTCTCATAATTTTTACCTTTTTGCCTATATAACTCCCAAAACCGCAAAATACTTCCAAAGGTAATAAAAAAATCCCCGCCTTTGTGGGGCGAGGATTTGTCGGGATTTATCGTGTGTGATTATTTCCAAAGTTTTGCAGGATATACACCGTCTGCGATAAGTTTCTGGATTCTTGCCACTACATCAGGTCTGTCCTCTTTGTAAGTAACACCAAACCATTTGGCATCGCTTGAAAGCACTTTCATGGTAGCTTTACCATTGTTGATAAGTGCATTTACTGCCATAGGGATGTAGTACTCAGCTTTAAGGTTAGCCATGTTTGCAGGGTTAGAAAGGAAGTCTTTGAACATAGCCTCTGACTCAGCGAAGTAGTCAGGAGTGAAACCGAATAGGTTCATAGACACTGGAGCATTCTCATCGATCTCGTGCTCGCCGTTCTCATCTTTATAGGTAACTTTACCGTCAGCCTGACGCTGGATACCAAGTCTCTCTACCATAGAAGCAAGGTTACCATTCTCGTCCACTTTGCACTCACCGCGTGACACGCTACCGAACTCTGAAAGGGTGTTAGCCAAGTTGTAACCTACCATGCAATATTTGCCTTTCTGGCCATCTACACTGCGAAGGTAGTCAGCAAGTACCTGATAACCCTCACGACCGTAGAAGTCGTCTGAGTTGATAACACCGAAAGGTGTATCCACTACAGGTGCTGCCATCATTACAGCGTGGTTGGTACCCCAAGGTTTCTCTCTACCCTCTGGAACAGTGAAACCCTCCGGAAGGTTTACAAGCTCCTGAAACACGAACTCCACCTCGATCTGGTTGCCGAAACGCTCAGCTGTAAAAATCTCACGGAACTCTTTTTCAAAAAGGTGACGGATCACGAATACCACCTTGCCAAAACCGGCCTGGATAGCATCGTAGATAGAATAGTCAATAATTGCTTCATTATTAGGACCTACACCGTCCATCTGTTTAAGTGAGCCGTAACGTGAACCCATTCCGGCTGCCAATACTACTAATGTTGGTTTCATATTCATAAATTTTGCGGTGCAAAGGTATTAAAAATTATCTATCTTTGTTAGAACAAAACTCTAATCATATGGAAAAATCTAAGGTATATTTCACAAATCTCCGTACCACTCCCAAAACTCCACTTGTAAAGAAGATGGAGAATGTAGCCAAGGCAGCCGGTATCGGGAGCATAGATTTCAAAGACAAATTTGTAGCCATCAAAATCCACTTCGGTGAAGCCGGCAATATAGCATACCTTCGCCCCAATTATGCAGCCCGTCTGGTAGAGTTTATCCGCAGCCTGGGTGGCAAACCATTCCTGACCGACAGCAATACCCTCTATTCGGGAAGCCGCTCAAATGCCGTAGATCACCTTGACTGCGCCATGAAGAACGGATACAACCCCATCTCAGCCGGTGCCAATGTAATCATTGCCGACGGCCTCAAGGGTACAGAATACCGCGAAATCCCCATCGGCGGGAAATATTGCCCTGCGCCCAAAATCGGCTCAGCCATCGCAGATGCAGACATCTTCATCTCGATGACCCACTTCAAAGGGCACGAGCAGACAGGTTTCGGCGGTGCCATAAAGAACATCGGTATGGGCTCTGCCAGCCGCGGTGGCAAAC
Organism: Candidatus Coprenecus sp.; assembly: GCA_045644725.1. Taxonomy (GTDB): domain Bacteria; phylum Bacteroidota; class Bacteroidia; order Bacteroidales; family UBA932; genus CAAGNP01. Next base: position 7,660 of record JAZRHK010000019.1, read on the forward strand.
TCGAGCTCCACTCAGAGTCAAAACCTGTAATCAACGATGCCAAATGCCGCGGTTGCAATGTCTGCGTAAAGAATTGCGCCCACGGGGCAATCACCCTCAATGCAGAGCGCAAGGCTGTCATCGACTACTCAAAATGCGTAGGGTGCGGCCAATGCGTGGCCCTGTGCCAGTTTGATGGTGCAGTCCTCAAGGATTACAACACCTCTCAGGAGCTCAACTATAAGATCGCAGAATATTCAAAGGCAGTCCTTGCAGGCAAGCCACATTTCCATATCAGCTTCATAGTCAATGTCTCACCTGAATGCGACTGCTGGTGCCACAACGACGCAGCCATTGTCCCTGATTTGGGCATCGCCGCATCATTTGACCCTATTGCCCTCGATCAGGCCTGTGCAGATATGGTTATCAATGCCCCTGCCATTCCTGGGAGCAAGCTTCACGATGAGCACCCTCACGACCACCTCTGCGGTGAGGACAAATTCTACCTTGTCCATCCCGACACCAACTGGCAGAGCGGTCTTGAATATGGCGAGGAGATCGGTCTTGGCAGCAGAGATTACGAACTTATCCACGTATAGAATATGAGCATGAAAAAGTGGGGAGTACTTCTACTTATGGTGACCATCCTTTCGTCCTGCACCGGACGGAAGGATCTCAAGGTCATCTCTTTCAATATCAGGGTCTGCAACAATGACACATTCGACGGGGAGAACAACTGGAAATTCCGCCGCGAGGCAGCTGTCAAGATGATAAACCAGGAAAACCCTGACCTCTTCGGTCTTCAGGAGGCCCTCTACAAACAGGCACAGTACCTGGAGCAAAATCTCCCACAATACACTAAATACGGTGTGGACCGTGACGGCGGATTTGAGAAAGGGGAAGCAGAGTCCTGCGCCATCTTCTATAAGACTGACAAATACAAACTCCTTGACCAGGGGACCTTCTGGCTAAGCCAGACACCCGATACCCCATCAAGAGGGTGGGATGCCGCTTGTCACAGGGTCGTCACTTGGGTACTTTTGAAACAAAAGGGGCTCTTTGGAAAAGAAATCCTCTTCGCAAATACCCACTTTGACCACAAAGGGAAAGAGGCCCGCGCCAATTCAGGACGCCTTACCATGGAAAGGATAAATGCCATTGCACCCAAGGGTGCCATTATAGTACTTACCGGTGATTTCAACGCAGAGATAGATGATATCGCAGTAGCTCCTATTAAGGAGATACTTGCATACTCACGCGAGGCATCACCTGTCACCGACTCCACCACCACCTACAATGCCTGGGGAAAGAGGGATACACCCTCCATCATTGACCACATCTTCTACAGAAACCTCACCCCACTCAAATATAGAACATTGACCCAAGACTACGGCGCACCATTTATCTCGGATCACTACCCTATCGTATTTGAAGCTGAGTTTTAATCAAAGGGAGAACCTCAGGCCGGCACCTATTGAGAAAACTGCCGGATTCATCGTTTTGTAGGACTCTATTGTAGGTATATTGATAGAATATGTAAACTGGGGTTCTATATATATCCCTACAAGCTTGTTGAAGTTATACTGCATTCCTAAAGTGGCCAGTGCTGAATAGAGGAACATTGTCTCTGAAGGAGATCTCTCTATAAGCGGACCTGCACCGACATAAAGATGGAACTTATCCATATTAAATATATGACAGTCAACTCTCAAAGGGATTCCGAAATAGCTGACAGCACTTAGGCTCTCATTACCATCATATATAGTCTTATTCATATACATCGAATAGTTCAACCCTGTAATCAGCCTCCATCTCTCTGTAAAATTTATTCCCAATGAAAGGCCCACTGTAAAAGGGGCAAAATACATATGCTCCGAACTTGCCAAATCCACCATCACCTCTTTCGAAGAGACCGATGAAGTGGGATTAATTAGTACCGGGCCACCATCCACCGGGGTCATTATTGCATTGGAGGTGCTGAACACCAAATATTTAGTCTGCGAACCGCTTCCAAAAGAGCCACCTCCTTCCACCCCAATATCTACCTTTATCCCCCTTTTCACACTCTCCTCCACTTGCTCCTCACGCCAAAACTCCTCATACATCTTCAAATCGGTCACCTCTTCTTCCTCTCGGGCCTTGGTCTCTCCCTTTTCCGGTCCAACCGGCTGCTTCACATCTGAAACTGTCACCACCTCATCCTGTTTGTTCTTGCTCACATCTCCAATTACTCCCCTCTCATCAGGCAGCGCAGCACTCTCCTTCCGATCCCATTCTCTTATCTCCAGTCTTGCCAATCTTTCCGGAACACCTGCATGCTCCACCACCCAAATCCTCTCCTCTGCTATCTTTGCATTTGCCATCAAGGGATCATTTGTGTGCCTGTCCATTTCGCCACCTGCGGTGAAGAAAAATAAGAGAATCACCGCTGCCACTGCTGCTGCAGAAACCCAATATCTGAAAACCTGAGCCCTCTTGCGGGCAGCATACCTCCCCTGCAGAACCTCCCAATCGCCCTCTGGAAGAGGCATCTGGACATCTCTTAGCTTATCCCCTAGAATATCTGACCAATCCTTTTCCATCACTTTATATTCTGTTTTTTAATAATTCCAATCAAATCCTCCCTAGCCTTGAACAATATGGAAGAAGATGTCTTCTCCTTTATACCCAACAACTCTGCGATCTCCTTGTGCGAACAGCTCTCCACATAATATAGGTTGAATATCGTCCTTTTGGCAGGGCTCAGCCTCTCCAGAAGAGACAACACTTCGGTAAAAGAGAGCCTCTTGACATCCTCAGCTGCCACTTCATCCTCTTCCCTTTCATTATACACCACAGAGAGATCATCATAGAGCAAAAATTTCTCCTTTTTCAAATAATCAATTACCAAATTTAATGCTATCCTAGATATCCAAGACTTCAGACTTCCTGTCGGTTTCCACTTTCCTATAACCTCATAAATCCTAATCATACTGTCGTGCATGAGATCCTGAGCGGTGGATCTGTCATGCACATAACGGCAGCACAAGCCATAAAGATATGCCGCATACCTGTCATACAGCATTCTCTGCCCGTCCCTATCACCTTTTGAGCATAATCCAGCGAGTTCTATGTCCGATATCTCTTTCACTTGTTGACTATATAACTTAAAATTAGTCAAAATACTTCCACCCTAAAAGAAAAAAGGTGACTTCTTTACAAGCCACCTTCATTCCTCATTGGATAATTGTTATTTCTCCGGATTGTGTTTGTATTTGAACAGGATGGCGAAGAATATTGTAATCACTAGCGAATATGCTGCGAAAACATACCACGAATCTGCCCATCCATTCATCACTGCGTGCCAGTCTGTAGCAACTTCGGCTTTGTGGACATTCACCAGCACGTTTATCACTGCCTGAGCTCCAAGTGAACCAAGTGCAGCACCGATACCGTTGGTCATCATCATAAAGAGACCTTGTGCACTTGAGCGGATAGACTTGTCAGTCGCCTCGTTTACGAAGAGTGAGCCTGAGATGTTGAAAAAGTCAAATGCAACACCATAAACAATCATAGAAAGTACGAACATCCACACACCTGTACCAGGGTTACCTGTAGCGAAGAGACCAAAGCGGAATACCCAAGCCACCATAGCGATAAGCATCACCCTCTTGATACCCCATTTCTTCAAACAGAAGGGAATAAGAAGAATACATAGTGTCTCCGATATCTGGCTTAGAGAGATAAGCATATTTGAGTGTTTTACGCCGAAAGTGTCAGCATACTCAGGCAAGTTGCCGAAGTCACCCAGAAATGGATTGGCAAAACCGTTAGTTATCTGAAGAGCCACACCCAAGAATAGTGAGAAGATGAAGAATATGGCCATTCTTCTCTCCTTGAAAAGTTTGAAAGCAGAAAGTCCCATAGCATCCGCAAGTGATTTCTTCTCATCAGACTTAACGATAGGGCAGTTAGGCAGTGTGAAGCAGTAAAGACCGAGTATCAGGCCAAGCGCGCCTGAAGTGATGTATTGGAGAGAATTTGCCTGGAAACCCATCAGATCTACAAACCACATAGTGCAGATGAATCCTACTGTACCCCAAACACGGATAGGGGGGAATGCTTTTACAGGATCCAGACCTCCCTTCTCAAGAGCATTGTATGCCACTGAGTATGAAAGAGCAATAGTAGGCATAAAGAACGCTACACTTATGGTATAAAGTGTAAACAATGTAGAGAATTGGGCATCTGCGCCAGCCACATAACCATAGTAACCTGCAGCAAGCATACTTGCACCGGCCAAAAGGTGGGCAATACCTAAAGTTTTCTGTGCTGGAATCCACTTGTCTGCCACAATACCCAGAAGAGCAGGCATAAAGATAGACACGATACCTTGGATAGAGTAGAACAGTCCAATATTTTCAGCCAGACCTATAGAGGCAAGATAACGCCCCTGAGAAGTAAGATAAGCTCCCCAAACAGCAAACTGCAGGAAGTTCATCAAAATAAGTTTCAATTTAGTATTCATCTGTCGTAAAACTTTTAATTTGCCTCAAAGATAATAACTATCTCTCAAAATCAACACAAAAAAAGCCTCCAGGTTTTACAACCTGAAGGCTTCTAAAGGGCGGCGGCTACCTACTCTCCCACCCGGGTTAGGGCAGTACCATCGGCACAAGTGCGTTTAACTTCTCTGTTCGGAATGGGAAGAGGTTGGTCCACACCG
>JAZRHK010000020.1:0-3753 GCA_045644725.1 Candidatus Coprenecus sp.
AAGCGTCCACCAAAGTTAAATGATTTTCCTCAATATCTCGAAGAACAGCAAGTTTGAAGGCGTAATCTGCCTTAACATTTTGCTTTTTTAGCAATCCTAATGGACCTTCTGAACGATATCTGGCCCACAAGTACCCTAGAAGTTTATTGTTTATTCCAAACCGATGTTCAATGTAGTCTCGGCTAAAACCATTCTCAAGCATATGCATATACTTCAATCGTTCTGCATAGCCGTGTTTCTTGTACTTTTTAGACATAACAAAACCCCGAAAGTTTTTTGCCTAACTTTCGGGGTTCATGTCAAACGCTGAGGCTTTTTTTTATTAAGTATTCTTCTTACTCCACTCTGAACCAGTCCATGGTGCGGCCGAGGAGACCTTTTTTGTCGAGTGAACCACGAACTTTAAGGGTGGTTCCTTCCACTTTCATTGAGCAGTTGTAGGTCTTTCCATTGCCCGGGTCATAAATTTTGCCACCTGAATATTCCCCATCGACTGCTTTTAGGCCATGGAGCATATTCAGACCAATAAGCTGGCGTGAACGGAGTGCTTTGTCGGGATTCTTGTCATCAACTGCTGGTGAGCCGTCTGCTTCGGTGGGTTTCTCGAGCCATACGATGCGGCCGTTGAACACATCACCCTCCTGGTATACCTCTACGATAGCGCTGCCATCTTCAAGTTTCCATTTACCAAGTACATCCTGAGCCATAGCTGCCGATACAGACATCGCTGCAAACAGCAGTACACATAAAAGTCTTTTCATCTTATGATAGGTTTTAGTTGTTTATTATGTTGCAAAGTTACTATTTGCCGTTATTTGCCTATTGCCTGTTTGACTCTTTCTATTGCCTGTTTGACTACACTGCGGGGTGTGCCGACATTAAATCGCATAAATCCTTCTCCTCCAGGACCAAACATCTTTCCGTCATTGAGGGCAAGTCCCGCCTTGTTTACGAAAAGATCGATCAGCTCCTGATGACCAAGCCCGAGCCCGCGGCAGTCAAGCCATACAAGAAATGAAGCCTGCGGCTTGAGCGGCTTGATCTGCGGAATCTCCTTTGAGCAATATTCCGTCAGAAAATCGATATTCCCCTCTATATATTCAAGCATCTGCCTTCGCCAATCCTCTCCGTATCGGAATGCTGCGATTGTGGCAATAGGGGAGAATAGTGGTGCTGAGTTCATTTCATTGGCACTCAGCCAACTGTAAAACCTCTCCCTCAGCCCGTCATTGGGCACTACAGCATATGAACTCACTATCCCCGCGATGTTGAAGGTCTTGGAGGGAGATGCAAAGGTGATGCTGCATTCAGATGCCTTTTCTGATACAGTGGCAAAGGGGATGTGTTTGTGCCCATACAGCGCCATATCGCAATGTATTTCGTCAGAGATGACAATAATTCCGCGTGGGTGGCAGAACTCTGCCAGCCGTTGCAAAGTCTCCCTTGGCCATACTATCCCTGCCGGGTTATGTGGATTGGAGAGGATGAGCATCCTGCATTTTTCATCACATACCTCTGCGAGATTGTCAAAGTCCATTTCATAGCTTCCATCGGGGAGCTGGCGCAATGGATTGTTTACCACTTCATATCCGTTTTTCTGGGGCACAAGCCTGAACGGATGATATACAGGTGGCTGGATTATAATTTTGTCCCCAGGGGACAATAAGGCATTGATCGCCATTCCTATCCCTTTGACGATGCCGGGGATGAATGTGAGCCACTCCTGGTGGACATCCCAGCCGTGGTGGTCAAATATCCATTTGCATATGACAGGCCAGAAATCTGCAGGTTCCGATGTGTAGCCAAAAACAGGGTGTTCAAGTCTGCTGCGGAGGGCGTCAACTATGAAATCTGGGGTTTCAAAGTCCATGTCCGCCACCCACATGGGGATAAGGTCGTCGCGGCCAAAGTATTTGCCGAGTGCATCGCATTTGATGGCACCGGAGCCACGGCGGTCAACTATTTTGTCAAAATTGTATGTTTGCATATTCTATCTCCTGCGGAAGCGTTGTTGACGGCGGGAGTGACGGACACGTTTGATGATACCCGCTACAAACAGACCTCCGAAGGCAATAAAGATTATAATCAGCATCCAGCTGTTGAATTTGTTCCCTTTTACACGTGACCACATGGTCATAAGGGCTTCTGTCCTGTCGCCGCTGTCGTGCATCATTCCACATCTGTCGATGGCACTTCTGCTTGGGTACATTGTGGGGTTAGCCACCACGTCTGTACCATCCTCCCCGAAGAAGTAGCTTATATCCATCTTCTCTTCATATCCATAATCAGCAGCAGACTCCTGTGTCCACTCAAGCACCTCAGGTGTGCTGATTACACTTACATATCCGATCTCCTCCATATTGCGTATGGCATTCTCGGGTTTGCACATGAAGTTGATGAAATATGATGCAGCTTTTACATTTTTGGCATATTTGGGGATTACCCATCCGTCAAACCATACAATACTCCCCTCTGATGGGATGTGGTAGTCAAGTTCTACCCCTACAGCAGCTGCTTCCTCCATGGCCCAGGCGGCATCACCGCTCCACGAGAGGTTGACCCAGGCTGCCTCCTTGGTCATAAGCTCTTTGCCGAAATCGGCCTCCCAACCCGCTACATATGGCTTGGCCTGCATTAGAAGTGCCTCCACTATCTCTATAGATTCGTCAGATGTGTCATACATAAGTGAATCAAGTGTGATTTCCCCATTTGCCAACCTCTCCAGATTGGCGTGGATAAGAATAGGTGAATATACATCTCTGAAGGCGTCTTTGATGAGCAGTTTCTTGTCGATTTTGGGATTCCATAGGACACTCCAAGTGTCTACCTCCTCCTGTGTGATATATTTTTTGTTGTAGAGGAATCCGTTTGTACCCCACATATATCCGACAGCGTAGTCATTGGCATTGTTGCCGTGAGCTTCAAGTTTCCCAAACAGATGGTGGATGTATGGGGATACCAGGTCCAAGTAGTTGGGGGTCTCTCCGAAATCCTTGTTGATGGGGAGGAGGAGATCTTTGCTCAACATCCTCTCTATAATGTAGTCAGAGGGGCATACCACATCAAAATCCTCTTTGCCACGCTCTATTTTGGCAAGCATAATCTCATTTACGTCGAAAAGCTGGTAGACCACTTTTACCTCTTCTCCCGTCTGCTCCATATACCACTCCTCAAACTCACCGATAAGATCTTCATCTATGTAGTCGGCCCAGTTGTACACTTTCAGAATGCTCTGACGCTGGTTGTCGGTGGTGCTGCATCCTCCCAACATGGTGCAGATGACAATAAGGGCCAATATGTTAAGGAATCTTTTCATCATATTTTTTCGACTCTCTTTCTGTTACGCTCGGAGCGTACATTTATAACTATAAGAAGGATAAGTACTGTTACGAATATAATGGTGGAGAGAGGCCTGAGTTCAGGGGTCAATCCACCTTTTCGTGCATCGGCATATATGTATGTCGAGAGGGTTTCAAGCCCCTCTGTCCCTTTGGTGAACAGGGTCACGGCGAAATCGTCTATCGACAGTGTGAATGCCATAATGAATCCGCTTATCATACCCGATTTGAGTTCTGGGAATATGACTTTTCTCATCGCTTGTGCAGGGGTGGCCCCAAGATCCAGTGCCGCTTCGTATATGTTGGGGTTCATCTGAAGAAGGCGGGGCATCACGCACAGCACCACATATGGGGTGCAGAAGGTGATGTGTGCCAATATTACTGTGGTAAACCCTTGGGTAATCCCCAGACTCAC
>JAZRHK010000021.1:0-1338 GCA_045644725.1 Candidatus Coprenecus sp.
GGTATCAGCTCTCTCCATCATCCCTTTGATGCATGCTACGATGCCTTTAGGATCATGTGTTTCAGTGGTTTCTATGGTCTCCTCTATCTTTTCGTCAAACTTCCTCAGATTGGCCTGGGCATACATTTTAGGTATGCTCAATGTTGCAAGATGACCCAGTTTGGCAGAGAGAACAAGCTCAATTTCCCTCTCTCTGTCGCTCTTTTTCTCCGGCGAATCTGCGTTGGGTGTTGAATTTAGGAGTATTACTCCCTGGAACAGATCAGGGAACAATTTCAAGCAGTTCTGGGCAACGTAACCTCCCATGGAATGCCCTGCAACATATGCTTTCTCCACACCGCTTTTTTTCAGTACATCTGCTGCTACTTGGGCGCAGAATTCCATTGAGTTTACCTCCTTGTCAGACCCGGTGAGACCGTGTCCAGGAAGATCTATGGCTATCACTCTGAATTTCTTCTCCAGTTCTTCTATAAATTCGTTGAATATATAGAGAGTTTCAAGATAGCCGTGCAACAACATTATTGTTGTATCACCTTTTTTAGTATCAAGAATATGTACGGGAATTCCGTTTGATATTGCAAAATATTCCATAGTAACAGCGTTATATCTATACAAATATATGAATATTTATAACAAAAAAAAAGCTACCGTTTCCGGTAGCTCCTTATTATTTCTGTTTGTTATTATCTCAACTGGAATACAACTGGGAAAGTGTATTTTACTCTTACAGGTTTGTTTCTCTGCATACCTGGAGACCATTTTGGTGAGCTTGATACTACACGTACAGCCTCTTTATCCAATGATGAGTCTACACCTCTAAGTACTTTAACGTTTTTAACGCTACCGTCAGTCTCAATTGTAAACTGTAGGGTTACCCTACCCTGGACACCGTTCTCCTTAGCAATCTCAGGCTAAACGATTTTTGAGAATACCCATTTGGTAAATGTGTTTGCATCACCACCCTGGAAAGTAGGTTTCTGCTCTACGATTGCGAAAGGAACCTCCTCCTCCTCTACAACCTCTTCCTCCTGCTCTACAACGTAATCTTTAATCTCTACTCCTAGTGAAGCATCATCCTCAGTTGACAATAGGAAGTTATCCTCAACTTTGATGTCATCGTCCACGATGTCAATGATGTCTGACATTACTGGCTCTTTTGGTACTTCTGGTGGAGGGAGCTGCTCCTCTTGAGTGATAGGAACCTGCTCTTCCTCAACTACAACTGCAGTCTCGTCTCCAAGGCTTGCCAAGTCTGTACCTTCTGTTGTTGACCATTCAAATGCGCCTAGGACCATCAATAGTGCTACTACTAGTCCAATTTCCATGAACAAGAACTTC
>JAZRHK010000022.1:0-1029 GCA_045644725.1 Candidatus Coprenecus sp.
AGATATGTGGCAGTTTCTGATGTACAGTCAGCTAAAGCCGATGATGGGGCCTGGGTGCAGGGTGGAAGCCATACATCTAAGAACTTCATAGCCAAAACAGGTGGGGCCTTTGTGGTTTTCTCATCAAAGTATTCGTCATTCGGTGGTGAAAAGGTCCCTTCAGGAAGTGGAATACTCAAAGGTATCGTGGTAGTATTTGGAGATGCTATCCAGCTAAGCCTCACATCCAAAGATGACTATGCCGGTCTTACCGGGGAGAGATTTTCGGTAAGTACAGATGTGGAGTCAAAGACTGTCGGTGACTACTCAAAGTGGAGTGCGCTAACACCTGTGACAGAGTTTTATGAGGATTTCTCATCTGCTCCGGATAAAGGTAAAGAGTATGAGTGTGACCAGTGGATGTTCTATACGTCAGATGGATCAAGTGTAAACAACGGATGGAAGACAGCATACTACAGCTGGAACAAATATATGGATGTGGCACCTTACAATTCAGTTCTTGATGAGGTGGTTACATACGCCCTTCTTCCCCCTCTGAATGTAAGCGGAGCATCTGTGAAAAAACTCAATCTGAGACTTGCCCTTTATTACCAGAATAGGGATGATTCTGAATTCGATGTTGTGGTTTCAGAGGATTTTGCAGGAGATTTTGCCACTGCTACTTGGACCAAGGTGGATAATTTGACATTTGGCCAGGCTGCTGAGACCAATGTATGGGTGGGTCATAGTGTGGACCTGTCTGACTATGCGTCTGCGACCTCTTTGGCTGTAGCACTCAGATATACAGGTAAATCAAATACCTATCGTTTGGACAATGTGAGCTTCGGTGTAGAGCCTGAAGCAGATTCATATGACCCTGGCACACCAGTCACAAGTATAGCTTCTGATAATGTTAACAAATGGATGGAGCTCCCTGCAGTTACTACCACAGCTACCAGGGCATACATTTCACACCACTCTGAGGTGATGGGTGAGAGTGTAAGGAACTACTCTATGCTTTTCGATACTCAGTACAGAATAGCATTGTGG
>JAZRHK010000023.1:0-51228 GCA_045644725.1 Candidatus Coprenecus sp.
TACAAATACGCTAAGGCTTGGGACACTGTCAGAAAGGCAGAATATTCAGGAATGCCGTTTTCCACACCGTTCATGTCATATAACAACATCAAGGGTGGCAATGGCATCTTTGCCGGAGTCACTCTTTATGACAGCGGGTTAATTGAAGTTGAATAAATTGAACCACGAAACGAATCTTATTATTCTTGGCTATAGCTGTTAGCCTGTTGTCTATCCATGGTGCAAAAGCACAGACAAGATCGGTGAATCTGGAACTTCTTGGATCATCCGGAATGGCTGGAGTCAACTGTGATGCACGATTCAAAGGAGATTACGGTTTCGGTTATTCTGCCGGACTCGGATATGTGGGAATGAGCGAAGCGAATACCTGGAGGATCTTATCTCAGCAGCTATGCGAGTAATTGGTGCGGGCAGTAGGAAAGCCTTGGTAAACGATGTGTATGTGCCTATGGGATATTGTAATTCCAATTGAAAAGTATACCTTTGTCGGGGTAAAATGTTTGTGAAGATATGAATTTGACAGGACTTCTTGTGGGACTTTCCACATTCTTGATAATCGGGCTGTTCCACCCACTTGTAGTCAAGGCTGAATATTATCTCGGCGTGAAGAGCTGGATATTGTTTGCTATTGCCGGTGTGGCCTTTGCGGCAGCATCTATTCTTATAGATCATATGATATGGTCAATAATTATGGGGGTAGTGGCCTTCTCCTCATTCTGGAGCATACTGGAGGTCGTTCATCAGCGTGAGCGTGTCCGCAAAGGGTGGTTCCCAGAGGGGCCTGGACATAAGAAGTAATACCGCATACCACACGATTATGAAACTATACAGATTAGTACTTGCTATAATTATATCAGTATCAATTGCTACAGCCACCTATGCCCAGGAGGATAAAGTAATCAAGGGCTTTTCGGGTGGCATGATGGTTCATTCGGGGTATCAGTTCGGGGGGGACAATCCATATAATCTCTCTATCTCCAGCCCCACTTTCGGTATCGGAGGATGTGCCAAGATTCACCTTACAGACCATTTCAGGGCGGGATTCGAGGGGTATTTTTCTACAGCTCCGATCCATAAAGGGGTCCAAAGCGGAAGTCACAACAAGCTCTTCTGGACAGGAGTTCTGGCAGACTGGTTCTGGCAGAAAGGGAAGCTCATTCCATATATTGGAGTGACAGCAGGTGGCGGAATGGAAACATCATTCTATATGTTTGAGGGTAATAAATACGACTGGGAAATGGAACAGAAATCTGTATTGCACAAGCAGCCTGTCTTTATTCTGGACCCATACGTAGGAATAGAATATGCAGTGGGAAAGGCCCTCAGGCTTACATTGAAAGCAGATTGGCTATTGGCTTTCCATTCAAATGGTCTTAACTGGCCTATGGGACCACGCGTATACTTCGGCTTTATATTCGCGCACTGATCAGACCGGAACTCTGTGCTATCCTGTACCCTTCGTCATAGAGTGCAGACAGCTTCTTGGTGTCAGTCTCCATACGCCCCACCTCTACAGGCTTTTCAGGGGATATCACTATTACTTTCCCTTCCGCCTCAAGTTTGTCTATAAGGTCAAGAGTCCTGTTATATGTGGTGTTCCGTTCGGCTATAGCTCTTTGTAAATTAGGATATTTGCGGTAGAATAGTTTGGTAATGGGGTGTGATGATTCCTTCTTTCTATATCCTCTCTGTCGGGTAAGGACCACTACAGCCTTTTCATATCCTTGGCTCAGAGCATATTCTATTGGGATAGAATCGGCTATGCCACCATCAAGCATAGGGATTCCGTCTACGTGTGTGATTTGGCAAACATAGGGGAGACTGCTTGATGCACGGACAATATCCATAACCCTCTCTGATGATTTTCTCTCCTCCAGATATTCTGCCTGCCCGGTGAGGCAATTTGTGGCGACCATCACATACCTGTCGCGATTTGCAAAATATGTATCGTAATCGTAGGGGATAATTTTGGTGGGGAAATCTTCAAAAAGGAGTTTGAAGTCCATTATACACCCCTGTGTGAAGAGGTATTTCAGACCTACATAGTGGTACTTGTCCATCAGGTCAATATTGCTTGACCTGGCTCTGCCTCTCTGCCCTGACATATAGGAGAGGCCATTGCAGGCACCTGCACTTACACCCACAGTAAAGGGGAATCTGATACCATTGTCCATGAAATGGTCCAGAACACCGCAGGTAAACACTCCGCGTAGTCCCCCCCCTTCAAGGATCAGAGCAGTATGGTTGTCGATTTTTGTCTGCATATTGCAAAGATAATAAAAAAGGTAACTGAAACAGGTTATTCCAGTTACCCTTTCGTAAAATATTATTCGGGCTGTTGCATGTTGAGGAAGTAGTCGGCTATGGCCTGGTAGGCTGGCAGGGAGTAGGGGTCATTGACGGCATTGGATGCCTCCGGATGTGAGGCGAGCCTTACTATCACTATCTCTGCTGTAGGATCTATGTAGATCGCCTGACCGTGGACACCGCGTGCCATAAATGCCTGATTGTCATTGTTGGTGACCCACCACATATTGCGATAGCCCCATCCTTTGAGATTGGGATATGCTTTCACATCAAACTTGTCGGTCTCCACGTGGTAGATAATGTCATTGAGGACACTCTTGGGGATGACCTGTTTGCCATTGAAATGGCCTCCGCACCTGACCATCTCCCCAAACATGGCAAAGTCCCTCAGGCTTCCATTGAATCCGCCTCCAGCAAAAGGTACTCCAGATGCATCCACCTGATAGTATCCGTCAATATGTGCGCCCATAGGCTGCCATATCTTTTCAGAAAGAAGGTGGGCTATGTTTTTCCCTGTAACTCTGGAAATAACCCAGGCAAGAACATCTGTATTTATTGTTTTATATGCAAATTTCTCTCCGTGTATCCCTTTCTTTCTGACTGTTACTATGTAGTCATAGAAATTTTTATAACTCTTGTCCGCCGCTTGGTTGAAGACATTTCCAGCTTGGGAAAATTTCCATACCTCTGCATTAGGATCGGAGTAGTTTTCGCTATATTTTATTGCAGTGGTCATATCCAGAAGATCTCGGATAGTGGCATCTCCAAAGGCACAATTATTAAGCTCTGGCACATAAAAGCCAGCTGTCATATTTGGGTCTAGCAGACCTTCTGCCACAAGTATGGCACCAAGCGTCCCTGTGAGGGTCTTGCTGCAGGACATGGCAGCATGTGTCCCATCTGGAGTAAGGGCTCCGAAATACTTCTCATAAACTATTGTCCCCCGGTGAAGGATGATTATCCCATCTGTATAGACTTTTTCGAGGGCTTGCTTCCACGTAATGGGCTTTTTCTCGAATAGGGGGATAAAGGTGATATTGTCAATTTCCGGATCAATGCGGACATTGAAATTATACCTGTTTACCTGCGCACTCTTGACCTCTCTGGTAGGCATAAAGAGCCGCATATTGCATACGCTGTATCTTAGTGCGGGAAATTCAAAAAAAGAACCATCCGCCATTGTTACGGTACGGTCGGTGGGAGGGGGAAAGCCCTCCATCCATCCCATTAGGATGGGGTCAGATTCGCCCGCAGTGAGCTGAGTCTGAGCTCTTGCTGTTAGTGTGGACACTATCATACAAAATATAAGTGTTTTAAAAATTTTCATAATGAATCTGTTTTTGTCACACCTACAGAAATACAAATAGTGAGCCACGGGAAAAAGAAACCCCCGGACGGAACCGGGGATGACGTATCTCAATTATATGGAACCGGAGGGTTCGTGTCAGATTTATCTATAATCTTGAAAGGAATTTCTCGATCTGGATAATGAAACGGGTATGGGTTCCGTGACCGATGGTGTTGCCGGCTGAGTCTGTAGCCGAGACATCAAATGTAAGCTTGCGGCCATCTATCTCAGTGAGAACAGCTTTGGCTGTGATGGTATCTCCAATTTTGGATGCTTTTACGTGGTCTACATTCATCTGTGTGCCGACAGTGGATTCTCCTTCGGCCAAAGACTCCTGGACAAGTGTAAATGCGGCCTTCTCCATCAATGCTATCATCGATGGGGTAGAGAATACATCCAGGCCGCCAGAGCCAACTGCTGAAGCGCAGTTGGCTGGCTCAACCTGTGTAGTGCAAGTATATTCTGTTCCTGTATTCATATTATCTGATGTCCTCTACAGCATTCATGCCTACATTGATGGCCTCTTCATTCATAGGGATAAGTCCGTGGTGACGAGGTGGAAGAGACTTTTTGAGACCTTTAAGTACATTTTCCATAGTCACGATAGGTTTCTTCTTTAGGAATGCTCCCAGAACTATCATATTGTAAGCTTTGGCGTTGCCAAGGTTTGCAGCCTCATCTACAGCTGCGATCCTGCAAACTGTGATGTCGGTCCTTTCAGGGTGACGTGTGATGCCATTGGGGTCGTAGATAAGGAGACCTCCAGGTTTTACCCTTGACTCGAATTTGTCCATTGACTGCTGGTTAAGGATGATGGCAGTGTCATATTTGCTCAGAATAGGTGAGCTGATCTTGTTGTCGCTGAGGATTACGCATACGTTACATGTACCGCCACGCATCTCAGGACCGTATGAAGGCATCCAGGTAACCTCCTGGTCTTGCATAATTCCACCGTAAGCGAGGATCTTTCCCATAGAGAGGACACCTTGTCCTCCGAAGCCTGCGATAATTATTTCTTCTTTCATAACTTTCTTAATATTAATTGGATACCTATTATCTGTCTTTCATATCACCAAGCGGATAGAATGGGAACATGTTCTCTTCCATCCATTTGTTTGCTTTTACAGGGGTGGTTTTCCAGCCTGAGTTACAAGTGCTGACCACCTCTACAAATGAGGTACCTTTGTTCATCATTGAGTTCTCAAATGCCTTGCGGATAGCTTTTTTCGCTTTGCGTACAGCTGCAGGGTTCTGGACAGACTGACGGGTTACATAGCAAGTACCTTCAAGCTGTGCAATAAGTTCGGTGATTTTCATAGGATAACCGTTGAGGTCTGCACGGCGGCCGTAAGGGGTAGTAGCTGTAACCTGGCCAAGTAGGGTAGTAGGGGCCATCTGACCACCTGTCATACCGTAGATAGCGTTGTTGATGAAGATAACCACGATATTCTCACCTCTGTTGCATGCGTGCATGATCTCAGCTGTACCGATAGAAGCAAGGTCACCGTCACCCTGATATGTGAATACATATTTGTCAGGCATAAGTCTCTTGGTAGCTGTAGCAAGGGCAGGAGCTCTACCGTGGGCAGCCTGTTGCCAGTCTATATCCAGGTAGTTATATGCGAATACAGAGCATCCTACAGGAGATACACCGATGGTTTTGTCCTGGATGCCCATCTCTTCGATAACTTCTGCAATCAATTTATGAACTACACCGTGCGAACAACCTGGGCAGTAGTGCAGTACGGCGTCTTTCAGAACGGGGGTTTTACCGTAAACCTTATTTTCAGGTTTGATTATATCTTTAATATCCATAGCGCCTATTTATTAATTGATTTTACAAATGCTTCAAATACCTCCTCAGGATCAGGAATCATACCTCCCTGACGGCCGTAGAAGTTAACAGGTACTCTACCGTTAGAGATAACTTTCAGATCCTCTACCATCTGCCCTGCATTAAGCTCTACAGACATAATGCTCTTAAGCTGAGGGATAAGTGCCTCTACAGCTGCTTTTGGATAAGGGAATAGGGTGATAGGGCGAAGAAGACCCACTTTGTAACCTTGTTCACGTGCATGGTCAACCACAGCCTCACCGATACGAGACATACATCCGAATGCTACGATAAGGTGTTCTGCATCTTCAGTTTTATAGGTGCTGAATCTTGCCTCATTAGCCTCGATCTCAGCATATTTCTTCTGAAGTTTGATATTGTGTCTCTCCTGAACATCTGCTTCAAGGGCGAGAGAAGTGATGGTATTTCCACCTCTGTGTGCAGGTTTGCCGATGGTTGCCCAAGAGTCACATAGTGCGCGTACCTCTTCTTCTGTGCGACGTGCTTTTGTAGGTCTTATTTCTACTTTCTCCATCATTTGGCCAATAACACCGTCACCAAGAATCATGGCAGGGATACGGTATTTGAATGCCAACTCGAAGCCAAGATCCACAAAATCGTACATATCCTGAGCCGATGCAGGGGCAAGTACAATCATGTGATAGTCACCGTGTCCACCAGCTTTTGTAGCCTGGAAATAGTCACCCTGACTTGGCTGGATGGTGCCTAGGCCAGGACCACCTCTCATGACGTTTACTACAAGACAAGGAAGCTCAGCACCTGCAAGGTAGCTAAGACCTTCACACATAAGGCTGATGCCGGGGCTACTTGAAGATGTCATAACTTTTTTGCTACAGCAAGCACCACCATATACCATATTGATAGATGAGGTCTCACTTTCTGCCTGAAGAACCACCATACCAGTGGTCTCCCAAGGTTTCTCTTTCATCAACGTCTCCATTACTTCTGATTGGGGCGTGATAGGGTAGCCGAAGTATCCGTCGCAACCGCAGTTGATAGCTGCATAAGCGATAGCTTCATTTCCCTTCATTAGAACTTTTTCTGCCATATCGGTAAATTTTTAAATTTTTACTCTATAAACTGTGATTACTGCGTCAGGACACACTGTCGCGCAGTTAGTGCAACCGGTGCAGCTTTCAGGATTCTCCATATAAAGGAAATTGTACCCTTTGCTGTTAACCTCTTTGGATAGTGCGATGGTCTGTGTAGGACAATTTACAACGCAAACGCCACAGCCTTTGCATCTCTCTGTGTCAACTACTATTGCTCCTCGTAATGCCATAATTTATAATGTTTTAAAGTTTATTTTTTAAATTTGAAAAATTCAAAACCGTTTCCAATGCTCTCCATAATGAAATCCCATCTGATAATTATACCTATGATGAGAAATACTATAAGGATCAAAAAAACCTGTGTTGTGGATGTTTGTCTGCTCCACCACTCTTTAATTTTGTCAATCATATTCTCACTGCTTTTCTATTCTGATTCTGGCGTCTACCGCCACTACCTGTCTGGTGTTGCCCAGCAGAGGGTTAAGGTCCATCTCAAATATCTCCGGTGCAGCCTCGCACAAGGCAGACACTCTCCTTATCGCCTCGGCAAACATAGGGATATTAACCCCTTCCTGTCCTCTGGTCCCCTCCAGCATTTTATAACTGCGTAGCCCCTTGATCATCTCGTTTGCTTCAGTTCCCGATACAGGACTGAGAGAGTAGTTTATGTCTTTCAATGTCTCTACGAAAATTCCGCCAAGACCGCAAAGTATCAGATGTCCGAATCCCTCTTCCCGTTTGGCTCCGATAAATATCTGTGTGCCGGAAAGCATCGGCTGCATAAGGATTGCAGTGGTCTGGGGTATTTGCATCATCCTGCTGAACTCAGCCATTAATGTCGCATCATCAGCAATATTCAGTGCCACACCCCCTACATCTGATTTGTGGACAGGACCTATAACCTTCATGACCAATGGGTAACCTACCTCGTGAGCCCCTTGGAGAACCTCCTCATTGGTGGCAGCTACTACTTCTTTTGCTCTAGGGATTCCCGCTGCATCAAGCAGCATTTGCACCTTGGCCGGTTCCAGATAACCATTGGCTGCCGAATCAACAATATCTCTGATAGCGGCTCTGTCCACCTGAGGAAGGGTAGAATCTTCGATGGCCGCAGGCTGGTTTACAATCTTGACAATGGCCCCGCCCAATGCCACTTCGTCGGGGAAGCTAATCCCTCCTTCTCCCTGAAATTTGCGGATCTCCTCTGCGGAGTTCACAATAGAGGGGAGGACTGGGTATATAGGTTTCTTTGAGCTCTTTATCTTATCGGCAAGCAGGTCGTACACATCAAATGTGGTGGTAAGACCCGGATTTCCGAAAATGACAGTCATGCCATCTACATCGAAATCGTTTTCACATGCATCGAGGATGTGCCCCAATTGCTCTGCTGTGCCGGTGGCAAGGAAATCAATAGGGTTTGCAACAGATGATCCAGGGTACAGCTTCGAAAGGAGCTCTTTAGCTTTCGGTCCCTTGAAGGGCGGGATTTGGATTCCATTGCTTGAAAGGATGTCTGTCTGCATTACGGCAGGTCCGCCCGCATGGGTTATTATTGCAAATCTGTTCCCTTTGGGTGCCGGGTACATTAGAGCTGAGGCAACATTGACGAGCTCACCTCTGCTGTAACAACGTATGATTCCCGCTTTCCTGAATAATGCATCTACCGCTTTATCTGGAGATGCCATTGCCCCTGTATGGGATGATGCTGCACGGCTTCCCGCTTCGCTATAGCCGGATTTGATGGCTGCAATTTTGGCACCCTTGCGGATGAGGGATGATGCGTGCCTGTAGAGCTTCCATGGATCGCTGATATTCTCGATATAGAGCATTATTACCGGTGAGCTTTTTCCCGGTTCATAGCTCTCATCCATATATTCGAGGGCCTCTTCTACGCCGATTTGTGCGCAGTTTCCTACGGAGAATACCTGGCTGAATGTGAGTCCCAATTGCATAGCAGCTTCAAGAATGAACACTATGGTCGCACCCGATCCCGAAATAAGAGCGGCACCCTGTGGGGTGAGTCTGGGGATAGGGTGGGTGAAGACTCCTGCATAATCGGGGGTCATCACCCCTATGCAGTTGGGCCCTATGAGACTTGTGCCAGTTTCATTGCAAACACGTGCAATATTTCTCTCAATCTCAGCCCCCTCAGCGCTATCCTCGTGAAAACCTGCAGAGAGAATAATTATTGCCTTGCACGATTTTTTATAACAGAGGGTAGCAACTGCGTCATAGCACAATTTTGCAGGGATAGCCAAAATTGCACAATCTACTGCAGGTATGTCCTCTATGTTTCTGTATGATTTGACCCCTTGGGCAGAATCAGCCTTAGGGTTAACGACGAACAAATCACCAGAGTAATTGGTGTCCAAAAGGTTTTTCAGAGTGTTGCCCCCAGGCTTTTTTGTGTCATCAGAACCTCCGACCACTACAATGCTTTTAGGTGATATTAATTGTTCGTTTATCATTTTTTTAATTTTAATCACGCAAATATAATAAAAAGGAGTAAAATTTGATAGGATTGTTAAAGAAATATTGAAAAAAGTTTAATTTACTTAAAATTTTAAATTTTGGGATATAAGTTTTTTATTCTTTGTGATATTTTTTAACTTTGCTCTGATAAATTGTAAGAAAATATGGGATCAATATTAATCAAACAAGTAACCTTAAACGGAAAAAAACAGGATATCCTTATATTGGATAACCTTATCAGCAAAATTGCTGAAAATATCGATGTTGTAGCAGATGAGGTTATATCTGGAGAGAATATGACCGCCATCCCCGGTCTTTATAATATGCATACCCACAGTGCAATGACACTTATGAGAGGGTGTCTGGAAGATGCTCCGCTCTTTGAGTGGCTAGATGAGGTGTGGAGACTCGAAAAGCATATAGATCCGGAGGCAATATACTGGGGGACCAAACTTGCCTGTCTGGAGATGATAAAATGTGGTGTTACATGCTTCCTGGATCTCTACTGGTTCATAGATACAGCAGTCAAGGCCGTGGAGGAGACAGGTATGAGGGCAAATCTCTCATATACCATCCTTGGAGGAGGCGATGATGAGAAGGAGGCCCATCAGGTAAGGGAGTGTCAGGAGATATACGAAAAATCAAAATCGTGGAGCGATAGGGTGCAGTTCTCTGTAGGTATTCATGCAGGATATACAGTGACAGAGGAGACTATGCTCTGGGCCACTAATTTCGCCGTGGACCACGATCTTCTTATTCATACACACCTTTCTGAGACAGAGAAGGAGGTCAAGGATTCTGTGGAACTTTACGGTGTGTCACCTGTAAAGAGATTCAAGAGGCTTGGCATCCTTAGCGACAGAGTTATAGCTGCTCACGGAGTATGGCTTGACGAGGAGGATATGGAGATATTGGGCAATAGGAAAGTGACAATAGTCCACAATGTGAACTCAAACCTCAAATTATCATCGGGCTACAAATTCAAATACAAAGAGCTTAAGAAAGCTGGGGCAAATGTGGTATTCGGTACAGATGGTACAGCCTCATCAAATAATCTGGATATCCTTGAGTCTATGAAGACATCAGCACTGCTTCAGAAAGCATGGAGAAAGGATCCTGGAGCAATGCCTCTTCAGGAGATGATGGATATGGCTACAAAGGACTCGGCAAAAGCACTCAGACTAAATTCCGGTGAGATTGCCGAAGGCAAACTTGCTGATATAGTACTTGTAAACACCAAATCTGCAGCATTCACGCCTAACTATAATTTCCTGGCAAACCTTATTTATGCAGCCAACAGCTCATGCGTCGATACAGTGATTTGTGACGGTAAGGTGATTATGAGGGGAAGGGTAGTGCCCGGAGAGGATGAGATATTGGAAAATGCGGCAAGAATGGCTGCAAAACTGGCAGAAAATCTATAAAACAGAAGAAATATGGACGAGAGACTTTTACAGATAAACGAAGCGGTAGAGTACCTTAGAGGGAGATTTGGGGATGTGAAACCTTTTGCAGGTATCGTCCTCGGTAGTGGCCTGGGCAAGTTGGCTGATCGGATAGAGGATCCTATCGTGATCAAGTACAGCGAGATACCACATTTTGCGGTATCCACAGCTACAGGACATAAAGGAAACTTCATCCTCGGCAAACTTGGCGGCAAATATGTTTTGGCGATGCAGGGACGTTTCCACTACTATGAGGGGTATTCGATGTCTAAAGTGACACTTCCTATTAGGGTAATGGTGAAATTGGGTATACAATACCTTTTTGTCTCAAATGCTGCAGGCGGTGTGAATTTTGACTATAAAGTGGGGGATCTGATGGTGATTAAGGATCATTTGAATCTTCTTCCAAATCCACTTATAGGACCGAACCTGGATGAATTTGGCCCACGATTCCCCGATATGACACGCCCTTATGAGCCTAAGCTTATAAAGATGGCTCATGAGATAGGGAATGAGTTCGGGATAGCACTCAAGGAGGGTGTATACCTGGCAAGTACAGGCCCTACATACGAAACTCCATCGGAGTACAAATACTTCAGAACCATCGGAGCGGATGCTGTGGGTATGTCTACTATTCCCGAGGTTATCGTGGCACGACACTCATCTGTCCCTGTATTTGGTGTATCCGTGATTACCAATGAGGCTCACGATGATTATGCTGAGGACTATGTGAATGATGGTGAAGATGTGGTTGTGGCTGCAAATGCCGCTGCAGACAGGATGACCACAGTATTTACAAAAATTATAGAGCGACTTTAGAGGTGGAGAAAATCTTCGAATACGACGCGGTAGAGTGGAATGGGGACAGGACAGGGGTCAGAATAATCGACCAGACCCGTCTTCCTCACGAGGAGGTATTCCTTACCCTGACTACCCCCGAGGAGATATACGAAGCTATATATTTGCTGAAGGTGAGGGGTGCCCCTGCAATAGGGGTTGCCGCTGCCTTTGGTTTGTATGTCTCAGTATTGCCCATTGGTGGTCCATTGGAGCATTTTGTGGCGGAGTTTCGGAGGATAAAACAATATTTGCAGAGCTCAAGACCCACAGCGGTCAATCTGAGTTATGCCCTTGGGAGAATGGAGAATTGTCTCGAGCGCAATATTGCCTTAGGCCTGGAAGGGGTTAAAAAGGCCCTTTTAGCTGAGGCAGAGGAGATTAAGGCTGAGGATGTGCAGATGTGTAGAGCAATTGCAGAGAATGGATTGACCCTGATGAAGCCGGGTGTCAGAATCCTGACCCATTGCAATGCAGGGCATCTGGCAGTATCACGCTATGGGACCGCTCTCGGCCCAATTCACCTGGCGCAGCAGAGGGGGTTAAACCCTAGGGTGTGGGTGGATGAGACCAGGCCACTTCTGCAGGGGGCAAGGCTTACCGCCTATGAGATGGTGAAAAATGGGGTAGACGCCACCCTTATCTGCGACAATATGGCGGCAAGCGTAATGTCTAAGGGGGAGGTAGATATGATTTTTGTGGGGTGTGACAGAGTGGCTGCAAACGGAGACGCGGCCAACAAAATAGGGACAATGTCCCTGGCAGTACTGGCCAAGCATTTCGGAATCCCATTTTATGTATTGGGGCCGAGCAGTACGATAGATTTGAATTGTGCGACCGGTAGAGATATCGTGATAGAGGAGAGGCCGGCAAGTGAAGTGACAGACTTTAACATTAAGGTGTACAATCCTGCGTTTGATGTGACCCCTGCAGAACTTATCTCAGGGATAATCACAGAGCAGGGGATATTCAGGACACCATATGATTTTGGAAAAGAAAAATAACATTATATGATTAAAAACCTGATATTTGATCTCGGTGGTGTGATTGTGCCGCTCAACAGAATAGCCTGCTTGAGGGCATTTGATGAGATTGTTGGGTACAAGGATTTCGGAGAGGTCCTTAATAGCTACAGGCAGATAGGATTCTTTGAGAAATTCGAGAATGGGGAGATCTCAGCGAAAAAATTCCGCCAGATCATAAGAATCAACGCCTCACCCATCAAAGATGGGCAGAAGAGGGTGATAAAAGATAGGGAGATTGACTATTCGCTCAACAGATTTCTGTGTGATATCCCTCAGGATAAGATTGAGACGCTCCTCTTTTTCCAAGGAGAGTACAGGATGTTTCTCCTAAGCAATACAAATCCTATAGGTATGGCGAGGGTAAGGGAGCTGTTCAAGGATAAAGGGTACAAGATAGAGGAGCTGTTTGAGATTCTCTTCCTTTCATATAAGATGAAGTGTGGTAAGCCGGGTGATAAGATCTTCAATGACATGGCTAAAAAGGCAAATATCAAGCCTGAAGAGTCCCTTTTTATCGACGATTCTCTGGCTAATATCGAGGCGGCCAACAAACTGGGTTACAATACTATTCACTACAATACCAAAGACGATCTCTATAAAGTGGTGACTAGGAAACTTGAAGAGTTGGAGGGGCAAGGGAAATGATACAGTTTATAAGTCTTTCAAGCGGAAGCAATGGTAACTGCTATTACCTCGGAAATGAGGAGACTGCACTGCTCATAGATGTGGGGATAGGGGGGAGGACCATCAAGAAGAGATTGGAAGACAACGGGTTGTCCATCTCCAATGTGGAGATGATTCTCGTGACTCACAATCATATTGATCATATCAAATATCTGGGTTCTGTCGCTGAAAAGCTATCTGTTCCTGTGTATGCACCAGCCGGTATCCACCAGGCGCTGGATGTGCATCCCTGTACAAAGGGGATGATAAAAGGGTGCAGGAGAGTTATTAGGAAAGAGACATTTCATCAGAGCAAAGGGGTTAAGTTTGTCGCTTTTGATGTCCCTCACGATGCCGTGGAGACAGTAGGGTACTATATAGATTTCTTTGGGGAGAAATTTGTATTTATGACAGACCTTGGAGATGTCCCTGAAGCTGCAATGGAGTATTGCCGTATGGCTGACCACCTCATTATCGAGTCAAATTTCGACCTTGATATGCTCATCAGGGGAAATTATGCACCTGAGTTGAAGAAAAGGATTTACGAGGGGAATGGCCATCTTAGCAATGATCAATGTGCTCATGCCCTTAAAATGGTGATACATAAGGGGCTGAAGTCTGTATATCTGTGCCACTTGAGTGAAAATAACAATACTCCCAGTCTTGCCTATGATTCTGCATCCGAGGCTATATCCTCTATGGGGTATGAACTGGGCAAGGATATCAAACTTTTCTGTCTTCCACGCAGAGAACCCTCACCCCTCTTTACTTTTGAAGAGAAATAGTGGCTGTTACAGGATTATGGTCGCTGTATCTGAACTCCAGATTTAGTGTACCTATCTCTTCTACTGACAGGTCTCCAGAATGGAAGAAGTAATCGATAAGGGTCCTTGTGGAGGACTCTTTTTCGTATGGTTTATCCAGATAGCGTGCAGTGTGCAATGATGGGTCAAAGGTGAATTTGCCTATCTTTTCAAGCTCTTCCGAAGGGAGTGGCTGCACTATGAAATTCTTGTCATTAAGTTCCTTGTCTGAAGGGGTATACCCCTTTGGGTACTGGTTCCAGTCCCCGCCTATTATGAAACTGCCCCCTTTTTGGGCGTTGAGGAGACCGTTTATGTGTCTTATCTCCTGGATTCTCATCGTGCCGTCATCGTATGCGGAGCAATGGGTATTTCCTATTACCATTTTTTTACCATCAGGAAGGGTAAAATGTGTCTCCAGGAGACATTTCTTCAGGTGGAACATCCTGGCAGGCCAGGGGTGTTTGGCAGGGTACTGGTGCCTGATGGCAGAATCTGCTTTGAACCTGGTCATTATGGCCACACCGCTGTGTGCTTCACCTATGGGCTCTCTAACAGGTGTGGGGATGAACCACGATTTGAGGTTGGGAGCGAAATATATGTGATATTCAGGAAATTCCTCCTGAAGTCGCTGTACCTCATTGGTGTGGTAGGTGCGGTGAGAATTTACATCCACCTCCTGTAGAAGGAGTATATCAGGGTTCTGGGTGCGGATAGTCTCTATTATGTTTCTGAGATTGTCCTCTGTCCTCTCTTTTGTGTCCCTTACATCTTTGCCGCCATCCATAAAGAAGGACATATTGTCACCAAGGCCGGCATAACCGATATTCCAGGTCATGATCTTCAGCCTCTGAGGTATATTGTTGTCGGCCGAAGGTCTAAGGGCAGGGTAGTGGATAGCCCTCTCCTGCGGAGCAGGCCTGTACTCGAGGATGGCTGAAATTATCAGAAATGCCAAAAATGCCCCAGCAAGGAGCGATAAAATGATGTATATCACCTTCTTCATCTGTTAATGTTAAAAAATAAGGGGCCCATTCCCGGGGCCCCCAATTTTCTGTCTAGTCGTAAAACTATATTATAGTTGAGGACCGGCTGCTACAAGAGCTTTACCAGCCTCATTGCCTTCAAATTTCTTGAAGTTCTTCACGAAGCGGCCTGCAAGATCCTTAGCTTTCTCTTCCCACTCAGCTGGAGTAGCGTAAGTGTTGCGAGGATCAAGGATGTTGGTGTCAACCTCTGCAAGCTGTGTAGGAACTGCCAAGTTGAACATAGGGATGGTGATGGTCTCTGCTTTATCCATAGAACCGTCAAGGATTCTGTCGATGATAGCACGGGTATCTTTGATAGAGATACGTTTGCCGGTACCGTTCCAGCCTGTGTTTACAAGGTATGCAGTAGCACCCACTTTCTCCATTCTCTTCACAAGCTCCTCACCATATTTGGTAGGGTGAAGTGAAAGGAATGCAGCGCCGAAGCAAGCTGAGAAGGTAGGGGTTGGTTCAGTGATACCACGCTCAGTACCTGCAAGTTTTGCGGTGAAACCACTCAAGAAGTAGTATTTTGTCTGCTCAGGAGTAAGTTTTGATACTGGAGGAAGTACACCGAAAGCATCAGCAGTCAAGAAGATAACCTTGGTAGCGTGACCTGCTTTAGAAACAGGTTTAACGATGTTGTTGATGTGGTAGATAGGGTAAGATACGCGGGTGTTCTCAGTAACGCTCTTGTCGCTGAAATCGATCTTGCCCTCTGCATCTACTGTAACGTTCTCAAGAAGAGCATCTTTCTTGATAGCACCGTAGATATCTGGCTCGTTCTCCTGTGAAAGGTTGATAACTTTAGCGTAGCAGCCGCCTTCGAAGTTGAATACACCGTCATCGTCCCAACCGTGCTCGTCATCACCGATCAGCTGGCGTTTAGGATCTGTGGAAAGGGTAGTTTTACCTGTGCCTGAAAGACCGAAGAAGATAGCTGTGTCGCCGTCTTTACCGGTGTTTGCAGAGCAGTGCATAGGGGCGATACCTTTAAGAGGAAGAAGATAGTTCATATAAGAGAACATACCTTTTTTCATCTCACCACCATACCAGGTGTTAAGGATAACCTGCATTTTCTCAGTAAGGTTGAATACTACAGCTGTCTCAGAGTTAAGGCCAAGCTCTTTGTAGTTCTCCACTTTAGCTTTAGAAGCGTTAAGTACTACGAAATCGGGCTCGCCATAGTTTGCAAGCTCTTCTTCAGTAGGGCTGATGAACATATTTTTAACGAAGTGGGCTTGCCAAGCAACCTCCATAATGAAGCGTACTTTGATTCTGGTGTTCTCGTTGGCACCACAGAAAGTATCCACTACATATAGTTTTTTGTTTGAAAGCTCGCTCTGAGCGATCTTCTTAAGTTCTGCCCAAGTCTCTTTGGTTACAGGTTTGTTGTCGTTCTTGTACTCCTCTGAAGTCCACCAGATAGTGTCTTTTGAGGTCTCATCCATTACGAAGAATTTATCTTTAGGAGAACGGCCGGTGTAAACACCTGTCATAACGTTAACTGCGCCAAGTTCAGTAACAACGCCAGTCTCATAACCTGTAAGTTCAGGATTTAGTTCGTCTTTGTAAAGTGTGTCGTAGTCAGGGTTGTACACGATTTCCTGTACGCCTGAGATACCATACTTGCTAAGGTCGATTTTGTTCATGATTAAATATTTGTTTTATCTTTTTTTATAGTTAATAAACTGTTTTCCTTTTGCTGCAAAAATTCTGCCGAAAATTTCCACGCAAAGATATATATAATTAACTTTGTAGAAAGAATTTTTTAGTGGAAGTTTTGGAAAACTTATTGACAAAATATTGGGGTTATACAGCATTCAGGCCTATGCAGCGTGAAATTATAGAGAGTGCTGTGAAGGGGAAGGATACTTTAGCCATTCTGCCCACTGGCGGTGGCAAGTCAATCTGTTTCCAGATACCGGCATTGGCCAAACCAGGAATAGCTATCGTGGTCACGCCTCTGATCTCACTGATGAAAGATCAGGTGCAGAATCTGAAAACCAGGGGTATAAAGGCCTTGGCAGTCTATTCGGGTATGACATATCATGAGATAGATGTAGCGCTGGATAATGCCATATATGGAGAATACAAGTTTTTATATGTCTCTCCGGAGCGACTCAGAACCGATATTTTTTTGGCTAGGGTGGCCAAAATGGATGTCAATTATATAGTAGTGGATGAAGCTCACTGCATATCCCAATGGGGTTACGATTTCAGGCCGGATTACCTTCTTATAAAAGAGCTCCGCAATGTGGTTGGAGACAATATTCCATTTATTGCCCTTACAGCCACTGCAACAGAGCGTGTTGCAGAGGATATAATGGAAACTCTCGGTTTCAGGGAGAGGAATCTTCTCAAATCTGGCTTTGAGCGCCCAAATCTGGCATATATCGTCCATGAGTGTGAGAATAAGCTGGGCAATGTGGTGAAAGCGTGCAATACCTTTTTGGGAAGCGGGATAGTATATGTCAGGGAGCGTAAAAAAACAGAGGAGATAGCTGCATTTTTGAAAACTCAGGGTGTGGATGCAGATTTTTACCATGCAGGAGTGGGTAAAGAGATGCGCTCAGAGAAGCAGGACAGGTGGAAAAGGGGAGACCTCAGGGTGATGGTGGCTACCAATGCCTTTGGAATGGGTATAGATAAGCCTGATGTGAGGTTTGTTTGCCATTTAGACCTTCCTGAATCGCTGGAATCGTATTTTCAGGAGGCTGGAAGAGCAGGAAGGGATGGATTGCCGTCAAAAGCGATCCTCCTTTGGAACAAGACTGATCTGGTGAGACTGAAGAGAATATTTGAGGTTTCGTTCCCATCATTGGAGTATATATCAGATATCTATCAGAAGATGTTCATGTACCTGGGAATAGCATATGGTGACGGAGAGGGGATGACCAGAAAATTCAATCTTATTGATTTTGCGAAGCATTTTAAACTACATTCAGCTACAGCATACTACGCTATAAAATATATTGAGCTGTCAGGGTACTGGAGTGTAACAGAGGAGATAGACAATCCCAGTAGGGTGATGTTTTCTGTAAAGAGGGATGATCTCTATAGGATACAGCTCAATGATCCAGCCATGGATATTTTCCTCAAGGCTATGATGAGGATATATCCTGCCCTTTTCTCGCATTTTGTGTCAATAGATGAGGAGTATATTGCCAAGATGATAAGACAGAGTGTGCAGGAGGTGAAAAGGATTCTTATAGAACTCTCCAGAATGAGGGTGATAGATTATATACCTCAAAGCAGATCCCCTCTTATATTTATTAATAATGAGAGACTTACTCCAGATAATCTAAAGATATCAAAGAGGTACTATGAGGAGCGTAAAGATAGTTTTGGAAAGAGACTCAGATCGGTCATAGATTATGTTTCTCACCCTATAAATAAAGAAAATCCTCCATGCCGGAGCAGGAGGCTTCTCAAATATTTCGGTCAAGATGAATCTCCTGACTGTGGTGTATGTGACATATGTAAGTCCAATAACTAGTCAAGCTTGCCAAGTGCCTCGTATACCCTCTGTACAGGGAGTCCCACTACATTGAAGTATGATCCGTTAATGGATGTGATTCCTATGGCTCCGATCCACTCCTGAATGGCATAAGCTCCTGCCTTGTCGAATGGACGGTAGTTATCAATATAGTATCTGATTTCTTTCTCTGTCAACTCTTTGAAAGTTACCTCTGTAGTCGTTGTAAATGTGTGAGCGACTTTAGATGTTCTAAGGGTTACTCCTGTGATTACCTGATGAGTGCAACCTGACAATGCTACTAGCATTTTGAAAGCATCTTCGGCATCTTTTGGCTTGCCCAAAGGGTAGTTTCCGGGGCCGAAAACCATGGTGTCTGCAGTAATCAGTACCTCGTCTTTCTCCAATGGCCTGGGGAAGGCGTTTGATTTTTTGAGTGAGATTACTCTAGGGATTTCTGCGTAAGGGGTGTCAGCAGGATAGCTTTCATCGTTTTCAACAGGAAGTTCCACTGTAAACTCAAGCCCCAGCATGGAAAGCAGTTCCTTGCGGCGTGGCGATGCCGAGCCGAGGATTATCCTGAAATTGCGTCTGTTTGATAGAACCATTTGCCGTGAATTTTAAGTACTTGTTCGACTAAATCTCTTGCGCATCCTTTGCCTCCCGCAAAAGCTGATATATAATCACATACAGCTTTTACTTCTGGTACTGCATCAGATGGACAAACTGCCAATCCGCACACCTGGAGAATGGGAATGTCGGGTATATCATCACCCATGAATGCTACCTCTTCCGGTTTCAGCCCGTATCGGGAACAGAAGTCCTCAAAATCGGGTATCTTGTTACGTGAGTTTTGATATAAATCCTCATCTTTCACGCCTACAGGAATGAATCTGTTAGATATGCTCTTGGAGAGTCCGCCAGTGATTATCGCTACAGGAAATCCCTGGTTAATAGCGGTTCTTAGTCCGAATCCGTCCTTGGCGTTAAATGTGCGCAACAGATCGCCGTCTGCAGTGGACTGAAATGTACCGTCAGTGAGTACTCCATCCACATCGAAGGCGAATGCTTTGATTTTGTGAAGTTTGGTTTTATAGTTTGCCATATTATTTTCTCTTTTTAACCCTTCCCGGGATATTTTTGGTGATAATTTTGTATATCTCTTCGTGTTCGGAAAGACCGAGTTCATGCAGCATTGACAGATGTTTGTCTATAGTGGCATTGTCTCCGCGGAGCGCTGGGCCTGTCTGTACCTGATCCGGGTGAATCATGCAGCATTTGCGTACGGTTTCAATGGCGGTAGGAATCAGGTATGGGGCTTTGTCTCCGGCCAGCTCATATGCCAGGCTGAGTGCGTAATTTGTAAAGTTTGAGGCAAATACAGCTGCACAATGCATTTGTAGCCTTTTGGCAGAATCGCACTGGAAATATTCACATTTAAGCGAAAGAGCCAATTGCTCCAGCATTTCTCTGGTCTTAGTGTCGTGGCACTCTATAATGAGAGGAACCTCCCCGAAATTGATGTTCTTGTTTTTGGAAAGGGTCATCATAGGCCAAATGACCCCGCAAGGGATACCAATGGAGGTCAAAGGGGAGAGAGCATCCATTTCAGTGGCACCTGAAGTGTGTATTACCACAGGGGTATTTTTTAGTGATGAATGGCCGATTTCCTGGGCCAATATGCTCGCTACATTATTTATGGCATTATCTGAAATGGCGAGTATAATTAGCTCTGATTCAATAGTGTCTGAAAGATTATCTGTGTATGTTGCAGGATTGTCATCTGTGGAAAGAATGGTGGCAAGTTTTTCACCTGCATCTCTCCTGCGGCACCACACCTTGGTTATGTTGTGTCCGGCATCCCTCAAGGCAATGCCTAGGCGGAATGCCATATTTCCGGCTCCGATTATGGAAATTTTCAACTTCATGCGTTAGGGGTGTTTGGACCAAATCCAATGGGTGGAAGGACCATCTTGTGTTCTGGTAGCTTAATCTCTCCGAACTGGTCTTCAAACTTGGCGATATTGTCCTCCAATGCTCTGGCAAGGCGTTTTGCGTGCTCAGGAGTCATTATTATCCTGTTGGTAACTGAAGGTTTTGGGATTCCGGGGAGAATCTTGGCAAAATCAATGATGAACTCGCTGGTAGAATGGGTTATGATGGCGAGGTTTGCGTAGTTTCCCTGAGCTACCTCTTCGCTGAGATTCAGGCTCAATTCCTTTCCCTGGATATTTTTCTGGTTATTTTCCATAATAATTGAGTGTTACTATGCACAAAGATACGAATAAAATGTGTAAATTTGCCGTTTGTAATATATAAAAAAGAAATATAATAGATTATAAATACTTTATGGAACTACCTGTAAAATACAATCCGCTTGAGGTTGAAGACAAATGGTACGCTTATTGGCTTGAAAACAAATTCTTTCACTCAGAACCCGATGAGAGGGAGCCTTACACTATCGTAATCCCGCCACCAAACGTTACTGGTGTGCTTCATATGGGGCATATGCTTAACAATACCATCCAGGATGTATTGGTCCGCCGTGCCAGAATGAACGGCAAGAATGCTTGTTGGGTGCCAGGTACAGACCATGCCTCTATTGCTACAGAGGCAAAAGTGGTGGCCAAACTCAAGGAGCAGGGGATAGAGAAGTCGTCACTTACACGTGAGGAGTTCCTTAAACACGCTTGGGAGTGGAAAGAGAAACACGGCGGTATCATTTTGGAGCAGCTTAAGAAGCTTGGCGCATCATGTGACTGGGATAGAACCAAATTTACTATGGATGAGCCGCTAAGTGAAGCAGTTATCAATACTTTCGTGTATTTCTATAAGAAAGGTTACATCTATCGTGGTGTGAGGATGGTCAACTGGGATCCACAGTCTCTTACCGCAGTGAGTGATGAGGAGGTAATCCGTAAAGAGACCCAGTCTAAGCTCTACTATCTCAGATATTTCATCTCTGAGGGTGGTAAACCTTCTGATAAATACATAGTTATCGCTACTACCCGCCCAGAGACCATTATGGCGGATGCTGCTGTATGTATCAACCCTGAGGATGAGAGATACCACTATCTGAAAGGTAAGAAGGTGTTTGTTCCCCTTATCAATAAGGAGATTCCTATCATCGAGGACAGCTATGTGACTATGGACTTCGGTACAGGATGTCTTAAAGTGACCCCTGCACACGATATCAATGACTACGAACTCGGTATCAAACACAAACTTCCTGTTATTGATATCATCGATGAGCACGGATGTCTTAACGATAAAGCTCAGATCCTGATAGGTGAAGACAGATTTGTGGCCCGCAAGAAGATCACTAAGATGCTTGATGAGGCTGGTCATTTGGAGAAAGAGGAGAATTATCTGTCTCAGGTGGGTTATTCGGAGAGGACAAATGCCGTTATCGAGCCAAGACTCTCTCTTCAATGGTTCCTTAAGATGGAGGATCTGGCTAAAGATGCTCTGGCTAAAGTGGAGAATGGAGAGATCAAACTTATCCCTGATAAATTCAGAAATACATACCGTCACTGGATGGAGAATGTCCGTGACTGGTGTATCTCACGTCAGCTATGGTGGGGCCAGCAAATCCCAGCATACTACCTTCCTAATGGTGAATTCGTGGTAGAGGCTACAATAGAAGAGGCGTTGGCTGCTGCCCAGAAGATCGATCCTTCTGTGAAGATTGAGGATCTTAGAAGAGATGACGATGTACTTGATACATGGTTCTCTTCATGGTTGTGGCCTGTATCTGTATTTGATGCATCAAAACCTGGCCATCCTGATCAGGCTCCAAACTCAGAGCTTGCATACTATTATCCTACAAATGACCTTATCACTGCACCTGAGATTCTATTCTTCTGGGTTGCCCGTATGATTATGGCCGGTAATGAGTTCTGTCAGGATGTACCTTTCAGAAATGTATACCTGACCGGTATTGTGAGAGACAAACTCGGCAGAAAGATGTCAAAATCGCTTGGTAACTCTCCTGACCCTATCAAACTTATGGAGCAGTTCGGTGCTGACGGTGTAAGACTTGGTATGCTTCTGTGCAGCTCTGCAGGTAATGACATCCTTTTCGATGAGTCACAAGTGGAGCAGGGTAGAAACTTCTGTAACAAGATATGGAATGCTTACCGCCTTATCAGAGGTTGGGAGGTGAGTGCAGAGGTGGCTCAGAGCGAGCACTCAAAACTTGCAGCAGAGTGGTTTGACAACAAACTTTCACAGACTATCGAGACTGTAGATGAGCACTTCTCGAAATTCAGACTCTCTGATGCTCTCATGACACTTTACAAGTTCTTCTGGGACGATTTCTGTGCATGGTATCTTGAGGTAATCAAGCCTGAATATGGCAAACCTATCGATAAGGTGACTTATGATGCCACTATCGTATTCTTTGAGAAGCTTTTGAGACTTCTTCATCCTATCATGCCTTTCATCACTGAAGAGCTATGGCAGAATATCGAAGAGAGAAAGGAGGGCGAGACCATTATGCTTCAGCCTATGCCAAAGGCAAGTGAGTATAGTGTAGAGACTATTCATGCTTTTGAGCAGGGTGTGGGTGCTATCGCCTCTATAAGAAATATCCGTCAGTCAAAAGGTCTTTCACCAAAAGAGGCACTAACTCTTCAAATTAAAGGTGCTTTCCCTGAAAAGATCGTCTCTGTGGTGAAGAGAATGGCAAACCTTTCAGAGGTAAGTATTGTTGAGAATATTGACAACAGTGCAAATGGTGCTGCGTTTATGGTGGATACCATCGAGTTCTTCGTGCCATTGACAGGTATGGTGAATGCAGAGGAGGAGATCGCTAAAATGG
Source organism: Candidatus Coprenecus sp. (assembly GCA_045644725.1). Lineage (GTDB taxonomy): Bacteria > Bacteroidota > Bacteroidia > Bacteroidales > UBA932 > CAAGNP01. The sequence continues at coordinate 23,136 of JAZRHK010000023.1, forward strand.
AGGCTGAAATAGCACACTTGACCAAATTCCTCAAAGGTGTTGAGGCGAAACTTTCAAATGAGAGATTTGTTCAGAATGCACCTGAGGCTGTAGTGGCTATGGAGAAGAAGAAACAGAGCGATGCCACTACCAAGATTGAAAACTTGAAGAACAGTATAGCTAACCTTAAAAAATAGATATGTTGTACCAGTCTGAGATGGAACTTGAGGTCCGTTATTACGAGACCGATCAGATGGGGATAGTCCATCACTCCAACTATATCCGTTATTTCGAATGTGGAAGGGGGAAGATGATGGATGATCTCGGTCTGCCTGTGGCCAAGTTCGAGGAGTTCGGATTTGTGATGCCTGTAAGTTCTGTCTCTTGTAAATACAAGACACCTGCGAAGCTCGGAGACAAGCTTAGAATTGTCTCCAGAGTGGAGAAGGAACCTATGGCAAGGGTGGAAGTTTTCACTCAAATCTTTAATCAGAATGGGGATTTGGTGTGTGAAGGTGAAGTGGTGCTTGGTTTTTTGAACAAGGACACCCGTCGCCCTACCAGAGCACCGCAGGAATTTCTGGAAGCTTTTAAGAAAGCTATTGCAAATGATTGTAAATAAATTATTTTAACTAAATTGTTATATATGTTGACATTATTATTTTTAGGGTCAATCGGAATGACTGAAATTATCGTTCTTGCACTTGTCGTACTTCTTTTCTTCGGTGGTAAGAAGATTCCAGAGCTTATGAAAGGCATCGGTAAAGGTGTGAAAAGTTTCAAAGATGGAATGAAGGACGTACAGGATGAACTTGATCTTGATAAGGAGACCAAGGAGATTAACGATTCTCTAAATTCAGACAAGAAATAGAGTAGTGGCTCAAGAGATGACATTTTGGGAGCATTTGGATGAGCTGCGGAAGGTGATTTTCCGTGGGCTTGGTCTAATATTGCTCTTTATGGTAGTTATCTTTATAGGGAAGGATTATGTCTTCAATGATGTGATTCTTGCACCTATTGGGGGTGATTTCGCGTTGTACCGCTGGTTCAACGCCCTGTTTGCACTGATAGGTCTCAATCCATTGGACGAATTTTCCCTTGAACTTATCAATATTGATCTTGCAGCGCAGTTCTTTATACATATAAAGGTGTCATTTTACCTGGCCTTTGTAGTGGCGTTCCCCTTTATAATATATCTTTTATGGGGATTCATAAGTCCTGCCCTCTATTCAAATGAGAAGGGGGTGATCAAGACTGCTTTCGGATTTGCATCGCTGCTTTTCTATTCTGGAGTGGCAGTGGGGTATTTCTTCGTATTTCCTTTGACCTTGAGGTTCCTGGGTACCTATCAGGTGAGTGCTGATGTTCCCAATCAGATCTCATTGAACTCGTATATATCTATGTTTGTGAGGCTTATTCTGGTGATGGGTATTGTGTTTGAGATGCCTGCACTGGCTGCGATACTCTCGAGACTTGGTGTGATCCACAGAGGGCTGCTGCGCAAGTACAGAAAGCATGCAGTGGTGGTGCTTATGGTGCTGGCGGCGGTTATAACCCCTTCAGGGGATGCCTTCACACTATTTGTGGTGGCACTCCCTCTGTATATGCTGTATGAAATGTCGATATTGATGTGTAAAGAAAAAGTGGAGGAGGCAGAAGAATGATCTCAATCAACGATTTGACCGTCTCGTTTGGCGGTTTTACCCTTCTGGACAGCATTAATTTCCATATCAGCGATGGGGAGCATATTGCCCTTGTGGGGAAGAATGGGGCGGGCAAGTCTACCATTCTGAAGCTGATAATGGGGGTGGAGTCCCCCACATCCGGCAAAATTCTCAAACCGCAGGACCTTACCATCGGGTATCTCCCGCAGATTATGGAGTATTCGAAGGAGAGAAGCGTCATAGATGAGGCGATGACTGCATTTGCAGATATGTTTGCGATGCAGGACAGGATGGAGCAGATAAATACAGAGCTCGCTACCCGTACCGATTATGAATCTGCGGGGTACCATAAACTTATAGAGGAGCTCAATGACATAAACGATCGTCTGGCTTATGCGCAGTCCGATTCACCCAGACTTCAGGCCGAAAAGACCCTTGTGGGGCTTGGCTTTAAGAAAGAGGAGCTGGAGAGGAAGAGGGGGACATTTTCACAGGGGTGGAATATGCGTGTGGAGCTGGCAAAGGTCCTTTTGAAAAGACCGAAGGTGATAATGCTGGATGAGCCCACCAACCACCTTGATATAGAGTCTATACAGTGGCTTGAGGACTATCTCACTTCCTACTCCGGGACGCTGCTGCTGATATCCCACGACAGGAGATTCCTCGATAGGGTGACAAACAGGACAGTAGAGATAATGCTCGGGAAAATCCACGATTATAAAGTTCCGTACAGCAAGTTCAAGGAGCTCCGTGCCGAGAGGATGGCACAGCAGAGGGCTGCATACGAGAATCAGCAGAGACTCATAGAGAAGACTGAGGAGTTTATCGAGAAATTCAGATACAAACCCACCAAATCAAATCAGGTCCAGTCCCGTATCAAACAGCTTGACAAACTGGAGAGGATAGAGGTGGAGGTCGAGGACAATTCAGCCCTTAGTGTGAAATTTCCCCCTGCACCCAGATCGGGAGATGTGGTATTGAAGGTGAGGGAGATGGCTGCCGGTTATGATAATGGGCGTAAAGTGGTCTTCAAGGATGCCGATATGACCATCATGAGGGGGGAGAAGGTGGCGTTTGTAGGACGTAATGGTGAGGGTAAGTCCACTATGATGAAGATTCTCACCTCGGAACTGTACCCGCTTGAGGGTGAGGCGGCTCTCGGATATAATGTGGCGCTGGGTTATTATGCGCAGAATCAGGAGGATATCCTTGATAAGAATGATACAGTGTTCGATACTTTGGATAAGGTCGCAGTGGGAGATATAAGACTGAAACTTAGGGATATTCTGGGTGCTTTCCTTTTTAGAGGTGAAGATATTGAGAAGAAGGTGGCTGTCCTTAGCGGAGGTGAAAGATCCCGTCTGGCGATGGCCAAACTGATCCTCAAACCCTACAACTTGCTTGCACTCGACGAGCCTACTAACCATATGGACATCAGATCAAAGGATATTTTGAAACAGGCTCTTGTCAAGTATGACGGTACACTTGTTATTGTATCCCATGACAGGGATTTCCTCGATGGTCTGGTGGATAAGGTATATGAGTTCAGGGACGGGAAGATCAAGGAGCACCTCGGTGGAATCTCTGCATTCCTGGAAAGGAGAAAGATAGAGAACCTTTCAGAGCTCGAAATTCAGGACGTTGAAAATAAAAAAGAGGTCAAAAAAGAGGTCGCTGAGCCTAAGAAAGCGGCACCTGTTTCTGCCCCGGTAGAAGAGAAAGGGGCAAAGCTCTCGTATGAAGAGCAGAAAGAGCTCCGCCGCAAACAGAAGCAGGTGGAGATTTGCGAGAAGAAGATAAAGACTCTCGAAGAGAAGATGAAGGAGATAGAGGGGAAATTGGCCGCACCTGAGGCTGGAACAGATATTGATACCCTTACAAGGCAATATCTGGAGTTGAAGAGGGAATTGGACTCCAGGATGGAGGAGTGGATGATGTTGTCAGAATAATTTTTTTAATAGATATGGAAGAGAAATTGAATTACCTGTTCGGAATGCACCCTGTGATGGAGGCTGTGCGTGCCGGTAAGAATATCGATAAGGTGATGCTCAAGCAGGGTCTTGACTCTCCCCAATTCAGGGATCTTATGGAGCTTCTGAAGGAGAAAGGTGTGCAGGCCCAGTTTGTTCCAGCTGAGCGTCTGAATAAAATTTGCAAGGGTAATCACCAGGGTGTAATTGCTTTATTTTCAAAGATTGACTATACTCCATTTGAAGAGATGGTTGATTTGGCTTTAATGCAGAGTTCTGCCCCTGTTTTTATTATGCTTGACGGTGTGAGTGATGTCCGTAACCTCGGTGCCATAGCACGTACAGCAGAGTGTGCAGGAGCTTCGGGTATTATTGTTCCTGCTAAAGGTGGTGCTGCCATCACATCTGAAGGGATCAAGGCCTCTGCAGGTGCATTGCTCCGTATCAATGTGGCCAAGACCCAGAATCTCCGTCTTCCTGCAATGTATCTTAAGGAGCAAGGTTTCCAGATCGTAGGTGCCACTGAAAAGAGTGATAAAGATATCTATGGGGTTGATTTTACCAAACCTACAGCGATAGTTATGGGTTCTGAAGGGAAAGGTATCTCAGATTCAATGCTTGCACTATGTGATGACAAAGCCAAGATTCCTATGGCAGGAGAGATCAGTTCTCTCAATGTCTCTGTAGCTACAGCAGTGTGCCTATATGAGGCGGTACGTCAAAGAGGTGGAAAACTTTAGTAAATTTTTATAAATACTTTGGAGAAGGATGCAACAAACTTGCATCCTTTTTCGTTATATTTATGGAAATAAACTTGAGATGACACGAGAGGAGATCAATACATTTTATCATCGGTACAGGGTGCGGCTGTTCAATACCTCATATAGGATTCTGGGGGATCGGATGGATGCGGAAGAGGTGATGCAAGATGCGATGATAAAGTATTTGCAATCAGGAATGTCCCTTGAGTTACCTAAGGAAGAGGCTTGGCTGGTAAAGAGTACGGTAAGGGGGGCGATAGACAGGCTTCGAAAGAAGAAAAGGGATCTTGAATTTCTGGAGGAGTATAAAGCTGATTCGATAGAGAATATGGGGAATGTGAAGTGGAGGGATGGTGCAGAAATGGTTCCGAAAATAAAAGAGGGAATGGCAAGGCTTCCCGATGGATATAGAGCGGTATTATCAATGATTTTGTTTGAGGGGTTTGACTATGAGGAGGTGGCCCAGATCATGGAGGTAAAGGAGAGTACGGTCAGAAGTCAGTATATGAGGGGGAAGGAGAGACTGATAAAAATTATTAATGAGCTATGAATGAATTGGATAATATAATTATACAATGCAGGTCTGAGTTTGATTCGGAGGTCCCTGTAGAGGGGGATTTTGGGAGATTTCTGGCCAGGATGGAGAAGACCAATAAAGTTCCGTTATGGAGACTCTATAAGAGAGGAATAGGGGTGGCAGCTGCTGTGGTAGTGTTGTTGGGACTTGGTGTTACCTGGAGATTCTATACCCCTGAGAGGGAGATGGTAAGGGTGTATGAGAGGTATTGCATAGAGGTGGCAAGCATCACAACAGAACTTCAGATGTCTGTAAATATTGATGAAATAGAAACTTTAAATGATGTAATAGAAAACATTAATAATGAGAGTATTCCATTGATGTCGCTACTTCCGGATGAAATGCGCGCTTCAGAGAAATTGGCGATAATGAAGGGGTATTATCAGGATAAATTGAATGGAATTCTGGAATTAAGAAAAATTGTAAAAAGCAGATCAATATGAAAAAGATTTTTATGGTTATGGCCGCTATGGTGGCTTTGTCGGCAAGTGTGTTTGCTGCCAACATTACAAAAGATATTAAGGTGGATAATTTTACCAAACTTGATGTGTCATACAGTTTTGATGTCACTGTGGTCAAATCGTCCAGACCAAGTGTGACCATCACTATAGATCAGGAGTATGAGCCTTATCTGGTGGCTCATGTATCTCATGGTGTCCTGTTTATCGGTATTGATGGCGAAAAACTCCCTAAGAAATTATCAAAAAATATAGGAGATAAGGTGTTTAAGGCTGAAGTGGCTATGGCTGTACTCAATGACCTTGATATGTCAGGCGCTTCTTCTTTCTATTGCGATGATGTATTTAAAGTGCCTGAGTTCAAAGGTATGTTTAGTGGAGCATCCAAGGTGAAAAAGCTTTGCGTAGAGGCAAGAGAGGGGGATTTCGATATTTCGGGTGCTTCCAAACTGAATCTGGAAGGTGTTTTTGATGATTGTTCTCTGGATGCAAGCGGCGCTTCCAATGTGAATATTGAAGGTAAATTTGGAGAACTGGATGTCGATGGCTCAGGTGCTGCCAAAATAGTGATGGTAGGAGAGTCGAAGTCGATGGATTTGGATGGATCCGGTGCATCCAAGATTGATGGAGCAAAAATGGTGTGTGATGCGGCGGGGGTGGATCTTTCAGGGGCATCATCTGCTACAGTAGAGGTAATCAAGCATCTTGAGGTCGATCTTTCAGGTGCATCCAAGCTATATTACAATAGTAGTGTAGGGAGACTTGAAGTGGATGATATATCGGGTGGTGCGTCTTTGAAAAAGAGATAGAATTTGTTATCTTTGTGAGATAACTGACAAATTTTAAAATCTGAATATATGGATAAATTACATCAAGAAGCCTTTGTGCTTGATTCTCACTGCGATACCCCAAGTATGCTGCTTGAAAATGTCGATCTTGGACAGCGTCTGGACAGATGTCATGTGGACTTTCACAGGATGAAGGAAGGTGGAGTAGACGGTTCGTTCTTCGCCATCTATACATCAAACAGCCTGACCCCTGATGCAGCTACCAGAAGGGCATTGGAACTTATTTCACGTACATATGATGCTGTAGACCAGAACAGAGATAAAGTAGCTTTCGCATTTTCAGTGGAAGAGGCTCTTGAGAACAAGAAAAAAGGTCTTATTTCCATCTTCTTGGGTATGGAGAATGGTCTTCCTATCCAGAAAGATCTCCATATGTTGAGACTTTTCTACCGTTTCGGTGTAAGATATATGACACTTACCCACGCCGGTAACAATGAGATTTGTGACTCTTGCGGTCCTAAAGAGAAAAGATGGGGAGGTGTATCTCCTTTTGGACAGGAGGTTATCGCTGAGATGAACCGTCTGGGTATGATAATCGACGTGTCACATATCTCTGATGATGCATTCTATGATGTCATCAAATACTCAAAAGCCCCAGTGGCTGCTACACACTCTTGCTGTAGAGCGCTTTGCGGCCATAGACGCAATATGACAGATGATATGATTAAGGCCCTTGCAGAGAATGGTGGTGTGATCCAGATCAACTTCTATCCTGCATTTATCGATGATTCATTCGCTTCTGATGAATTCAGCGAGTTGGCTGATGATTTCGATGCCAAACAGTTTGCGTCACGTATGGAGCCCGATAATGATGAAAAGAGGGCGGCATATCACGAAGTAGAGAAGAAATTGGCGAACTTCCCTGCACCATCATATAAAAGGGTAGTAGATCATATTGATCACGTAGTCAAGCTTGTAGGTGCAAAACACGTAGGTCTGGGTTCAGATTTTGACGGTATCGAAACACCTCCTGAGGGTGTAAGGGATATCAGCAAATTCCCTCTTTTCACAGAAGAACTTAAGGCTAGAGGCTACTCTGATGAAGATATCAAAGGTATTCTTGGAGGAAACTTCCTAAGGGTGATGAAAGAGGTAGAAGAGGTGGCGAAAGGGCTTTAGAGTTTGAAGTAACGATATCTAAAAGAGTCTATAATCTATCGCGATGTAGGCTCTTTTTTTGCGTTTGCGTGTTTTCTTTCTAATTTAGCATATAGAAAGAAAAAATAATTCCCAAAGAGAGTAAGTGAAACAGGATATTTCACTCTTTATGTTAAAGAGTAATTGCTAAATTTTACATAATATGTGAATTATGTCTTGCAGCAAAGATATGAACGTGTCATCTGCGGATATTGTTACATTAATTGATAACGAATTATACAATATTAGCATATTCCAACAAAGGATGCTTTGATACAGATACTTGACTATTACCATATGAACTGGGGATACGATGGAAATAATAATGGGTGGTATACCCAATGGGCATCTATGATGGGGTATGATTACGATAGAATGAATTTAATAAATATCCGACCAAACTAAAATGAAAAAGCTGATATTTCTATTGGTGATAATATTTGCGGTAGCGTGTGTCAAGCAGTATCCGTATACTATTAAGCAAGAGCCACGTTTGGTGGTCAATGCAAATATAAAGGCCAATATGCCTATAGAAGTTTATATTTGTGGTATAGGTGATGGTAGAGTTGACTCTTTGGATGCGTGTATCGTGGTAAATAATATTGATACTCTCAAACTTAAAATGCGGGGATATATTAGAGGATTTGCTTATTCGTATGTATCGCAAGAATGTTGTGTGTCTGGGGATTCTTTGGAGTTGCTGATTCAGGACAAATTTGCGCATTATCCAGACGTAAGGGCGAAAACGTGTGTGCCTGATACTGTTGTTGCAAGATTGGATAGGGTGTATAAATTACCCAATAGAGAATCTATACCCGAAAATAATTGGTATCTATCCCAACACACTGAAGATTCTTTATGTGCCTTTGAATTCCATATTGATGATCTTTATGGAGTTGATAATTATTACAATATTTATTGCTATGATAGAGGTCATGAGAATAATATTGGTGCTGTTTATAATGGTTCATTTGATCCTATATTCAAGGATAAGAGAATAACTACGTCTTTGAAAGGTAATGCGATAGGTTTTAGTGGTGTGATAACAGATGAATTATTCAATGGCAAAAATTATGGATTTTCAATCTATACCAAATCAAGAGATGGTTCATCTGAGGCTATAAAGAATAATCCCGATACTTTTTTTCTTGGTGCAATACCAAAGACTTATCGTCTTGTTATTCAACATATCAATGGGGATTATTACAGATATCTTAAATGGATGGAGATAGCTCTCTGCGCACAAAGGGATATTTTTTCGGATCCTATAGCTTTTTCTTCAATAGAAAGCAATGTTGAAGGTGGATATGGTTTTTTTAGCGCATGTACCAGTGTTCTCCTTGAAGGTGACTTTGTATTTTATACTTGGGCAACTATGTCGGATTAGATATGATAGCATTATATTTGATAGTAATATTGTTGTTTATACCAGTGGTAGTTAGTGGGCAATCTGTAAGAGACACTGTCACAACAAGTGGTGTTTTACAAGAGGCTCTCATAGTCGGGAATCAGATAAAGTCGAAGCCAAGTGAAGTGTGGGTAAAACTGGACCCTTTGATTCTTTCCAAGGTGCCATCTATATTTGGGAATAAGGATATTATGAAAGTTGTTCACTATTTGCCAGGAGTCAATAATAATTCCGATGGCAATGTAGGAGTGTCAGTTAGGGGTGGAGATTATGATGAAACATTTGTTTCGTTTGATAAAATACCTTTATATAATACAGGTAATTTGAAAGGTTTTGTTTCAGTGTTTAATCCAGATATAATAGGTGATACTTATTTTTATAAAACAGCTTTTCCAACTGAATATGGTGGCAGATTATCAGGAGTAATAGATATTAATAGCAAGAGCGTAAACGGAGAAAAGATAAATGGCAGTATTTCTATTGGAACTATGATGTCAGGAGCATCTGTCAGTGGTAAAGTAAATGGAAATACTGCTTTTATCCTTTCTGGGAGAGTGTCATATCTTAGTTTGCTGGTTATGCCTATATATAGAAAAATTACCTCTGATAATGATGAGTCAATTGACTTAACAACTCAGGTTGATGGTGTCGAATTTTATGATGTGAATGGAGTAGTGGAGCATCAATTCAATAGCAAGCACTCTATTAAGGGTAGTATATATTCAGGAAATAATATAAATAAAATCACTAATGACGCTAGAGAGAGAACGTATATATTTGAAGGGGCAGACATAACCAATTGGGGTAATATTGGAGGGAGTCTGTTATGGAATTATAAGTATAGTGAGAAACATCACTTTTCCAGTTATCTTTATTTTTCCAGATATTTAAAAATGGATAGACTGTATCAGAAGAGTGTAACTTTAACTGTTTTGGCAGATAGTATCTTTCAAAAGTCTAAAATTGCAGAACAAAATATACGTAATAAGATTGCAGATATTGCAGCAGGGATGGAGGCCAGATTTGTGTCAGGTATACATACATTTGATTATGGCTGGAAGTATTCTATGCAGTTTACCGGATTTAAAACTGATATTTTTAATAAGGAGGCTGAATATAAAAATAGTAAGGAATCAATATTGCATAATGAAAGATCTGAATCTGATTTGTCTTATTATCTTCATACTCTGTCATTATATGCAGATGATGAATTATCTATTGATGATTGGTTGGATTTAGGGATTGGTTCTAGGTTTACCCTTTATGCAAATAATGGATTTATGAAAATGGTTCCAGAGCCTCGGATCAGATTTTCTATACATCCGTTTACTTCAATAAAGGATCTATCTTTCAAATTATCATACTCAAGAATGAGTCAAGGTGTACATCAGCTGATCAGGGGTGGAGTGGCATTGGAGTCTGATATGTGGACTTTGGCCAATGATAAAATTCCAGTGAGCACATCAAATCAATATTCCGGTGGTATATATTGGGATATTTATCCTGATAATAAAAAGTGTTCTTTCAGTTTGGAGGGCTACTATAGGAGCGCTCAAAATGTTGTCGATTATATGGAGGGTGCCACATATGTAAAGATGGAGAATGTTGCTGATATTGTAGATGTTGGAGAGGGAAAATCCTTTGGAGTGGAAGGCTCGGTTGTTAAGGAGTCAGGTTTGACTACCTGGAGTATCTCTTATACTTGGGGAAAGAGCCTGGATAGATATGATAATCAAAATAATGGGATGTGGTTTTATTCCAAACAGGATATTAGGCATAATTTATCAGCATGGATTTCACAAAAGCTTGGGAAGCATTTTGATGTATCAGCATCTTTTGTATATAAAAGTGGACGATATATAACATTGGAAGATATGTATCTACCAGTATTTGTCACTCCAGCACAATCAGTTGAAAATGTCTTTATTGCATCAGGAATTAATAATTATAAATTGGGAGATTATCATAAATTGGATTTATCTGCTAACTACTATATTTTCCATAAATTAGGTAAGAGCACTATAAATATCAGTATCAATAACGTATACAATCACCATAATACATATAAGATATGGTTGGTGGAATTGACAAAGAATCAGGGATATGAGCTCAGATCTTTATGTCTTTTCCCATTTATGCCTTCGTTAAGTTATAGTTTTGAGTTCTAGGAAAAAAAGATGCCCGACCGGAGTCGGGCATGATACTAATAAGTGTGTGATTATCGTTATTTAAGCCAGCCGGCCTCTTTGGCGATGGCGTCAACTTTCTGAACATTGGTCCAGCGGTCGTAGTCTGTACGGTTGGCGAAGATCAGGATAAGAAGATCTGAAGCAGGGTAGCGGCCAGCGTAAATCTGGTAACCGCCGTTGTCACCTGTGTGGTAGATTCTCTCTGTGAAGTCAGGGTCATTTTCGATGAACCAGCCGTATCCGTAGTGGGTGTGTGGACGGTTCTGGTATGAGCTGAATTTAGAGCCAGAAACCTGTATCTTAGGTGTATGGGCGTTCTTGATGCTCTCAGCAGAAGCCACTACAGCATTGCGAAGCGCTTTTTCCCACTGTACAAACTGGTGGGTTGAGGTGTAGATACCACCATCAGCCTTAGTGGCGAAGAAGGTCTCCTGTCCGTAGTCGTACTCTTTCCAGTTACCGATTACAGGTGCAGACTCCTGCTGTTTTTTAGCTGCAGCCTGAGCTTCAGGGGTACGGTCTGAATCTGTGTTTGAAGCAGACTCTTTCTCCTCTACAGGGATATATGCGTGCGACATATTGGGGATGTTCTTGTCTGGAGAGAAGTAAACTGTCTGGTCCATACCTGCTGGGGTGAAGATATTCTCCTTCATGTATTGCTCGAAGCTCTGACCTGTAACTCTCTGAATAATAATGTAGCAAAGCTGGAAAGTAGGGTTCATGTACTGGTACTCTGTACCTGGGGTGAAGTGGAGTTTGTCAAGTGTCTCCATATATTTGTAGCACTGCTCGTCAGTAGCGTAAAGGACGAAATTGCGGTCCTCTCTTGGGCGGTAGTCACCGATACCTGATGTATGTGAAAGGAGGTGTGCAATAGTGATGTCATTGAAGAAATCTGCCTGGAATTCAGGAAAATATTTCTTTACAGGGTCCTGAAGGGAGATTTTTCCTTGCTCGGCAAGCTGAAGCATAGCCACAGCGGTGAACTGTTTTGATACAGATGCAATGTTGAAGAAGGTGTTTCCGTCGATTTTGGCACCTGTTTCGAGGTCTGCGATACCGAAACCTTTGTCATATACTATTTCGTCCCCTTTAAGGATAAGGACTGCTGCTCCCGGCTCGTCTGCAGGGTATAGTTCCTGGAACATAGTATCCAGTTTTGCGATCGCAGCTTTCTCTTTTTGTGACTGATTACAGCAAGATGTCATAATCAAAGCAGTTAAGATGGTTAAAAAAGCGATTTTTCTCATATTTTAAGGTATTTAATGTGATTCGAGGTACAATCTGAGGAGATTGAGTGCATTTGAGGCAAAACGGTCTATATTTACCTCTCTGCTGCTGTTGAATGCCACCTTTTTCGATACAACATCCACTTTTCCTGTCTCCTTGTCCCGGAATGCCACAGCAAGCCACGCTGTACCCACCGGTTTTTCGGGGCTTCCGCCGCCCGGACCTGCAATTCCAGAGGTCGCTACAGCAAAATCGGTATTCATTACGCGGTTGACCCCTTTGGCCATGGCCTCTACGCACTCCTGACTTACCGCACCATGCTGTGCAATAATTTCGTGGGGAACGCCGAGAATATTTTCCTTGACAGAGTTGTCATAGGAGGTGACTGAACCCCAGAAGTATTGCGAAGCACCCGCCACAGAGGTGAGGAGTGAAGCTATTTTCCCCCCGGTGCAGGACTCTGCTGCACTAAGTGTCATTCCTTTATCTTTCAAATGTTTGCCTATTGCTAGTTGAAGTGTATCTTCACCTTCTCCATAGATGGCATCACCTATTATTTCCCTAAGCTTGTCAAACTCTTCATCTATCCTTTTTATCTGATCCTCCTTGACCCCTCCATATGTTGAGAGGCGAAGTCTTACCCCTACGATAGGGTTAGGGAGATATGCAAGTTTGATATCTTTTGGCAATGCATCTTCCCAGGGTTCTATCTGCTTGGCAAGGGTAGACTCCGGGATGCCGAATGTAACAAGTGTTTTATGATGAATGTCAGCCAGCTGGTGATGTGATTTGATGTCTGCCACCACCTCTGGAAGGAGACCGATAGCCTCGAAAGGTACACCCGGAAGTGAGTAAAGTGTAGGGGTGTGGCTGTATTTCTCTGCCGGAAATCTGAATACTATGCAGGGGGCTGTGCCGAGCTTGTTTGGGATGACTATGCTTCCCGAAGGCACAGATGCCTGGGCTCTGTTGAGATCAGAAAGTTCTATGCCTCTGCGTGTTACGATATTTTTGATTATCTCGAACTGGGCTTCATCCTGATAGAACTCAGTGGTGCCGTAGAGTTCTGCGAGTGCACTTTTGGTGATATCGTCCTTGGTCGGTCCCAAGCCACCTGTAACTATCACTATATCGTTTTGGGAAAGAGCCTGATCAAGATTGGAAATTATTTCGGATCTCTCGTCTCCAAATGAGTTCATATATCTCACTTTCACACCGATAGAGTTGAGGGCTCTGGAGATGTGGGATGAGTTTGTATCAACAATCTGACCTATCAGGATTTCATCCCCGATAGTACATATAGCTGCAGTTAACATTTTGATTTTGTTTGTTTTACTATGTATTTAAGCATTCTCTTCACAGTGGCTGGGCCATTATAGATAAAGCTTGTATAGATCTGGACAAGTGATGCGCCGGCCTCAAGCATTTCGTATGCCTGCTCTGGGGTGGAGATGCCGCCAACTGCTATGATAGGGAGGTTGCCCTCTGTTTTCTTATGGATATACTTAACCATTTCCAGGCTTTTCTTATATAGCGGAGCACCGCTCAAACCACCTTCTCCGATAAAGTCAATTCTCTCTTTATCAGTTTTTAAGCCCTCTCTACTTCTAGTAGTATTTGTAGCGACAATTCCGTCTATTCCCGATATCAGGATAAGGTCTATAATCTCATCAAGCTGCTCCTGGGTAATGTCTGGTGATACCTTGAATAATATAGGGCGGTAGTCATCATTGTAGCGACGGTGGGTTAGTAGCCTGTCAATAATGTCAGACAATGACTCCACATCCTGAAGTTTGTCAAGATCCTTCACATTTGGGCACGATACGTTCAGTACAAAGTAGTCTACGAAATCATACAGAAGCGAGAAGCACTTTTCGTAGTCTTTGCCGGCATCCTCGTTGGCAGTTTTCTTCCCTTTGGATATGTTTCCACCGATTACCACCTTGGGTTTCACCTTGTTAAGTCTGTCAACAGTGTATTTTACACCGTGATTGTTGATACCCATACGGTTGATGAGGGCGTTGTCCGGAACAAGTCTGAAAAGGCGTGGTTTAGGGTTGCCGGGCTGTGCTTCAGGTGTAACTGATCCCACTTCCACAAATCCGAAGCCGAATTTGGCTATTTCATTGTAATAGTCTCCGTTTTTGTCAAATCCTGCGGCAAAACCTATGGGGTTCTTGAACTTTACACCGAAAACCTCCCTCTCGAGAGAAGGGTGGTTGTATGAATATAACCATTTGAGAATCAATCCTGAAAATGGTATATATCTGATTATTGACAGACATTTCATCACCAGTGAGTGTGCAGTTTCTGGCGAGAATAGAAAGAGGATGGGTTTGATTAGTTTGTACATAGCTTATCTTTATATAAAACAAAGATAATAACTATATTATTTGGAAGGGTAAAAATCTTGAAAACTTCCGTCTGAATAGTATACAGTAATCCTTTTGGCCAGTTTGGCCTCACCTTTTGCCTCCAGGGACAGGGAAGGGACGTCTGTCTCCTGTTCTGGATGAAATGGAATCTGATCTTCTGAATAGTGGGTAAACTCATCCTTATACATCTTTCCTTTCCCTGTAATTAACCAGGTGGCATCTATTTGAGGATAGCGGGTGAGGAAGTTGTTGATGAACTCGTAGCTTGGCTTGTTTCTTCCGGAGAGCAAGTGGGAGATACCAGAGCGCTGGATACCCAAAGTGTCCGCAAGCCGGGCAGGAGAGAGCTGTTCGACCTCCAAAAATTGCTGTAAACGCCTATTCATATGTGTAAACTTTATTTTTTACAAATGTAAGCATAAAATTGTTTACAACATATACCTAATTTGTGATGACAGATGTAAACTTCGCATTATATTGTCTGTAAGTATCCCTATGTCTCGATTTAGATAATTCTTGTAACTAATTGGGCGGATATTTAGTTAAAAGTTGGATATTTTCAAGAAGTAACCCCTTTTTGCTATATTTTGATGGTTGAAAGAAAATGTACTAAAACTAAGATAGAGTTCGGTATATCTAAAATATTGGGTATCAGTATAGTTATATAGTCTCAAAATTAGACATAAGAAAAACTTATGGCAAATAAATTGATACGAGTTGGGTTTTGGGGTGGCTATGTCATGGCTGTTTACAATTGTTTGTCTTATGGGTTTAATTATGTGATTAACATTTGTAAACAAAAAATCGATTTTGAACGATTTTGACATCAGACATATATTCGGTACTTTTGTGCGAGAAAATTGATTGTAGGGCTTAAAAATGCGTTTTTAATGAAGCAACCGGAAATTAGGATTCAGGACTATACTTACGATCTCCCAGACTCGAGAATCGCTAAGTACCCTCTTGAGAAGAGAGACAATTCAAAACTTCTCATATATAATAAAGGTATTATACATGAGGAGAAATTTTCCTCTATACCCTCTTTCATACCTGAGGGATCTCTTATGGTTTTCAATAATACCAAAGTAGTTCCCGCCCGACTTTTTTTTAAGAAGGAAACAGGTGCATTGATTGAAATTTTTTGTCTAGAACCTTCGCTCCCTTCTGATTATGCTGTATCGTTTGGATGTGTTTCGGAGTGTGTCTGGAAGACTATTATAGGCAATGTAAAGAAATGGAAAGGCGGTTTTCTCTCTTTTTACGTACCAGAATGTGCGGATCCTGAACTTTTAAAGCTTAATCTGAGAGCGGAACTTGTTGAAAAACAAGATAATAGTTATGTAGTTAGATTCTTTTGGGATGGAGGGTATCCATTTTCCAGGGTTCTGGAACTCTGTGGACAAGTCCCTATTCCCCCATATCTTAACAGAGAAACAGAAGCAATAGACCTGGAGAGATATCAAACTCTCTACGCAAAATTTCGCGGGTCTGTGGCGGCTCCCACTGCAGGATTACATTTTACAGAGGATATTTTAGCGGAAATAAGGGCCAAAGGTATTGGTACTGAGGAACTTTGCTTGCATGTTGGTGCAGGAACGTTTTTACCTGTAAAAAGTGAGTTTATTGCAGATCATATAATGCACTCCGAGCCTTTTTCAGTTACCAGGGTTTTTCTGGAGAAACTCTATAATCTGCCGGAAGGGGCAAAGGTTATATCTGTAGGGACAACATCTACCAGATCACTTGAGTCGCTCTATTTTGCCGGGTGTCAGTGCCTAAGAGATGGAGTGGAAAATTGGGTCCCAAAGGTTGTAGGGCAATGGGATCCTTATTTGTCGGAAGACCATTTATCCACTAAACAATCTATTAAAGCTTTGATAGATTATATGGTTCTTAACAGATTGGAAACATTGAATTTAAGAACTCAAATTATTATTGTTCCATCATATATTTTCAAGGTGGTGGATATTCTTGTTACTAATTTCCATCAGCCTCAAAGTACGCTGCTTCTCCTCATTTCTGCATTTGTAGGAGGTGATGACTGGAAGCGAATATATAGTTATGCGATGGAGCATGAGTTTCGCTTTTTAAGTTATGGCGACAGCTCCATGTTGGTGAGGTAGATTTTTTTTTATACATTTGTAATGATATGAAAAAGATAAAGTTTCTCTTCGGTTTTCTCTTGGTGGTACTGGCATTGTTTGTATCATTCGGGCATCTCTCCCTTCCGTCTCCCAATGGTGTAGATTCTGGCAGTTATTCAGCTGAAAGAGTTGCCAAATATATTCGAGTCATTTCTCAGGAGCCCCATTCAGTAGAGCACCCTGTAGAAAGGGCTAAAGTTCGTAACTATTTGTATGACATACTGTCTGATATTGGGGGGGAGCCTCAAATATTTGAGTATGATTCCGTCGAGTTCAGATATGGCGGGTATTATGATATAGGGAATGTATATTGCCAGTTTGATCCTGCTTCAGGGCCAGCTGACTCTTATGTAATGTTGGTGGCCCATTTTGATTCAAGATTCCGTCAAAGTGAACTTTTGAAAACAGTATATTCGTATGGTGCTGGAGATGATGCTTATGGAGTAGGTGCCATTATGGATCTTCTTTCACAGTCGCTCAAATATAGGGGTGATTGGAAACAAGGTGTCAGAATCCTTTTTACTGACTCGGAGGAGAACCATCTCGATGGTATGAAGCGTGCCTATGAGTATAACCGTGAACTTTTCAAAAATGTAGGTCTCATCATCAATCTTGAGTCCCGTGGTCTGGATGGCCCGGCGTTACTTTTCGAGACATCGGACAATAATGAGAAAGTGATGGATTTGTACTCTGAATCGGTTAAGCCATATGGTTATTCATTGACAACAGTTGTCTATAGATTCCTCCCTAACCTGACAGATTTTACAGTGGTGAAAGAGGATATTCCCGGGATCAATTTTTCATCAATAGATGATATAAATGCGTACCATGTGGATGATGATAATTATGATAACATAAACCTCAAGACAATACAGCATTATGGAGTGCAGATTGAACCTATTCTTGAAGAGTATTTGACCTCTTCCAAATATGCTTCACCGGATGCCTTGAAGGGGGATAGGGATATGGTTTTCTTTACTGTTCCGATGCTTGGTCTGTTCTGTTGTACCAAGCCGCAGTTTACCCTTTTCTGTTCTATTGTTTTCGCCCTTTTTTGTCTTGCACTGGTCCTTAATGTTTCGGCACGTAACGCTACTATGTACGGAATCATGAAAAAGGCAGGGGGGGTATTTGTATTCTCTCTTCTGGCCCTTGTGGCTGGTGAAGGAATAGCGTATCTTACCGCAAAGATTGCGGGTGCCCCATTCAATATAACAGACACCAGGTATGTGGAATATAGTGATATTGTGTCAAACGCATCTTTAATTTTGCTGATTCTGGTATACTTGCTGGTACATGCTGGGAGAAGGAAAAGATCCAAGGTTTTCAATGTGGAAACATTACTCGGTACATCCATGGTACTTACTGTGTTGTCAGTAGTTCTGTTTTTCCTTATTGGTGAAAACTTTTTCTTTGCAGTACCTCTGTTTTTAGTGTCTCTGGCATTGATTTTCAATATTTTTATATTCTTCAATTTGCTCTCATTGCCATTGTTGCTGATTGTTGTGCTTTTGGGCGGTTCGTTCCTATATGCCTTATCAGTAGCATTGACTATCGGGGCATTGGGATTGATAATGTTTATAGCCCTTTTCTACATTATTCTGGTGGTAGGGATGTTTGATTGCTATATGTATCAAAAACGATTGTAATTTACTTTTAAACGGAAAAAATGGACAAATTTGGAGATATAAGGCCTTATACTGATGAAGAGGCAAGGGAGGCGTTCCAGAGAATAGCTCAGGATCCCCTTGTAGAGCCTATTGCTAAATATATAAACCCAGGTGTGCCTGTGGATGTTATGAGGGGATTATTGGCCTCACTGACCAGTGTTTGGGATTTTCAGCATAAGGTAATGTATGGTGTGGTGACCAGTATCATTAAGCAGACCACAGCTGGTGTCACATATTCCGGTATTGAGAATCTCAAAGATGGAAAAACCCATCTGCTGATCTCCAATCATAGGGATATCATTCTGGACCCCGCAATCATTCAGGCATTGCTATATGAAAACAAAGTGCATACTACTGAGATTGCTGTAGGTGATAATCTTATTTCCAGTCAGTTTATTGAGGATATTACCCGCTCAAATGGTATGATTAAAGTGGTCCGAGGGGGGACGCCTCGCGAGATATACTCAAGTTCAAATCACCTTTCTGAGTATCTCCGTTCAAAGATTGCCAGCGGCATCTGCTCTGCGTGGATTGCACAGCGCAACGGGCGGACAAAGGATGGAAAGGATGAGACCAGTCAAGGTCTGGTGAAGATGCTTCATATGAGTGGAAACGGTGATTTTGCCGCCGATTTTGCAGAACTCAATATTGTCCCCATAGCCATCTCTTATCAGTTCGAGCCATGTGATTTCCTAAAAGCAAGGGAGCTTTATATTTCCAGGAGGGAGCAATATGTCAAGAAGCCGGGAGAGGATCTTAAGAGTATGCTTACAGGTCTTACCCAGTATAAAGGTGGGGTTCATTATCACTTCGCATCATCGCTCAGTGAAGAGGTTATCAAGGGGTGTGCAGAGCTTGATAAGAATGAGAGATACAAAGCTATGGCAGGGGCTATTGACAAGGAAATTCTTTCTAACTATAAATTATGGAATAATAACTATATAGCATATGATATCTTGAATAATAGTTCAAGTTATGTAGAGTGTTATTCCCAAGAAGAAAAAGAGGCTTTTATAGCTTATATGGATGCAGGACTTCTGAAGATTGTGGCGGGTGAAACAGATATTGATATGGGTGAATTGAGGGAGATTTTTCTCGGTATTTATGCCAACCCTGTGGCAGCAGTTTGCAAATAGAACAGGTACAAGTATATCAAGTATGCAAGTCGCGATTCTCAACAGGAGTTTCGCGACTTCTTATTTTTTAGAAAATTTGCAGAAATTGTGACTTTTATTTATTATATTTGCCGAAATAAAGAAAATAAAATCAAACTATATATTTATTTCGATGAAAAAAGGAATCACTCTAGAAGAGGCCGTTGCTAAGATTCAGGACGGTATGACTCTTATGGTGGGCGGTTTTTTGGCCGTTGGTGCACCAACTCAAATCATTGATGCTCTTGTCGAGAAGGGAGTTAAAGATCTAACAATCATCTGTAATGATACCGCTTTCCCAGACAAATCTATCGGTAAGCTTATCGTTAACCATCAGGTTAAGAAACTTTATGTATCCCATATCGGAACAAACCCTGAGACTGCAAACCAGATGAATGCAGGTGAATTGGAAATCGAATTCTGTCCACAAGGTACTTTGGCTGAAAGGATTAGAGCTAAAGGTGCTGGTCTTGGCGGAGTTCTTACAGCTACCGGTCTTGGTACCATTATCGAGAAAGGCAAAGAAAAAGTAACTGTTGACGGCAAGGAGTATCTTCTTGAGAAACCTCTAGGTGCTGATGTTGCTCTTCTAGGTGCATCTATCGCAGATGAATTGGGCAACCTTATCTACAAAGGCACCACTCAAAACTTCAACCCTACAATGGCTACAGCTGCTGACCTCGTAATCGTAGAGGCCGAAGAGGTGGTTAAAACCGGTGAATTGAGCCCTGAGTCTATCCATACTTCAGGCGTTTATGTTGATTATATTTACAAAAAACAATAATTATTACTATGGCAAACAAATCTATTATCAGACTTCGTATGAGCAGCCACGATGCTCACTATGGCGGAAATCTTGTTGACGGCGCCAGAATGCTTCAACTTTTCGGTGACGTAGCTACTGAACTTCTTATCCAGCGTGATGGTGACGAAGGTCTTTTCAAAGCTTATGACAATGTAGAATTCATGGCTCCTGTATTCGCAGGTGACTATATTGAGGCTGAAGGTGAAATCGTTTCTGAAGGCAACACTTCACGTAAAATGGTTTTCGAAGCACGCAAAGTTATCGTACCTCGTCCTGATATCTCAGCTTCTGCTTGTGATGTTCTTGAGGAACCTATCGTAGTTTGTAGAGCAAGCGGTACTTGTGTAACCCCTAAAAACTGCCAAAGAAAATAATTTTTAGAATAGCGACTATATGGAAAAATTGATTATTACAGCCGCTATTTGCGGAGCAGAGGTAACCAAAGAGCAGAACCCTGCAGTTCCTTACACTGTAGAGGAGATCGTAAGAGAGGCAAAATCTGCAGTGGATGCAGGTGCAGCTATCGTTCACCTTCACGTTCGTGAGGATGATGGTACCCCTACCCAAAGCAAAGCACGTTTCAAAGAGTGCATCGACGCTATCTATGAGGCTTGTCCTGATGTAATCATCATCCCTTCTACAGGTGGTGCAGTAGGCATGAGCGCAGAAGAGCGTCTACAGCCTACAGAGCTTTTCCCTGAGATGGCTACCCTTGACTGCGGTACCTGCAACTTCGGTGATGAGGTATTCGAGAATACAATGCCTATGATGCGTGATTTCGGTAAGAGAATGATCGAGAATAACATCAAACCTGAGTATGAGTGCTTTGAGATGGGTCACCTTGACACAGTTCTCAAAATGGCTAAAAAAGGTCAGGTTCCAGGTGCTCCCATGCAGTTCAACTTCGTGCTTGGCGTACAGGGTTGTACCCCAGCTACAGTACAGAATCTTGCATGGTTGGTAAACTCAATCCCTGCAGGTTCTACCTGGACTGCAACAGGTATCGGCCGCAACGCTTTCACACTTGCAGCACACGCTATCGCAATGGGTGGTAACGTTCGCGTAGGTTTCGAGGACAACCTCAACATCGAGAAAGGTGTTCTTGCCAAATCAAACGGCGAACTTGTAGCCAAAGTGGTAAGAATCGCCAAAGAACTTGGCCGTGAGATCGCCACTTCAGCTGAGGCTCGCGAGATCCTTAACCTCCCTCCAAGAAAAAAATAACAAACAATAACATTCAATAATTTATCCCAATGAAAAAAGGTAACAAATACGGTGTTCACCGCGTGATTGAACCAGTTGGTGTTCTTCCACAACCAGCCAACAAAATTGACAACAACATGGACGAAATCTATGATAACGAAATCTTGATTGACGTTCAGACACTTAATATTGACTCTGCTTCTTTCACTGATATCCACAACTATGCCAAACAACAGGCTGGTGAGGGCGCTACTGAAGAGCAAATCATGGAAGAGGTTAAGAAAGAGATGCTTCTTAACGTGGAATTGCAGGGTAAACACCGTAACCGTCGTACCGGTTCAGGTGGTATGCTTCTTGGTAAAGTTGAGAAAATCGGTGATGCACTTAAAGGTAAAATCGATCTTGAGGAAGGTGACCGTATCGCTACACTTGTTTCTTTGTCACTTACTCCACTTAGAATTGATGAGATCATCGAGATCCGTCCAGATGTAGACCAGGTGGACATCAAAGGTAAAGCTATCCTTTTCGAAAGCGGTATCTATGCAAAGATTCCTGCTGACCTTCCAGAGAAACTTGCCCTTTCAGCTCTTGACGTAGCGGGTGCTCCTGCACAGACTGCAAAACTTTGCCAATATGGCCAGAATGTAGTTATCCTTGGTGCTGGTGGTAAATCAGGTATGCTTTGCTGCTATGAGGCTAAAAAACGTGTTGGTGTAACTGGTAAAGTTATCGGTTTGACTAACTCACAGAGAAGTACTCAGCGTATCATAGATCTTGGATTCTGCGATGTAGTTGCAAGTATCGGCGGTATGACTCCAGTACAATTTAACGAACTTGTTTCAAACCTTACTGGCGGCAAAATGGCTGACGTTACCATCAACTGTGTGAACGTTCCAGATCAGGAGATGACTGCTGTCCTCTGTACTAAAGATGACGGTGTAGTATACTTCTTCTCTATGGCTACAAGCTTCACAAAAGCAGCTCTTGGTGCTGAAGGTATCGGTTCTGACGTTAATATGATCATCGGTAATGGTTATACCAAAGGTCACGCTGAATTTACTCTTCAGGAGCTTAGAGAGTGTGAAGAACTTAGAAAAATCTTTACTGAACTGTACGCATAACAAAGCATAATACATTATGTTGAAAGGCGGTTGCAGATACGGTACACACAGAGTTTTAAATCCGGCGGGGACATTGCCCCAGCCGGCTTTAAAGCTTGATAATACTATGGAGATCTATGACAATGAGATCCTTATAGATGTTAAGACCCTAAATATAGATTCTGCCAGCTATACACAAATTAAGCAAGCCTGCGGTGCTGATACTGATAAGATGAAGAGCATGATTCTCTCTATTGTAGAAGATAGGGGTAAGATGCAGAATCCAGTTACAGGTTCCGGAGGTATGTTGATAGGAACTGTCAGGGAGATTGGCCCCAAGTTCCCGAATACACAAAAAATCAAGGTAGGAGACAAGATTGCGACACTGGTGTCACTTTCTCTTACACCTCTTAAAATCAACTCTATTTTGAGTCTATCTCCAGATTCGGAGCAGGTCGATGTCGACGCACAAGCTATCCTCTTTGAGAGTGGCTTGTTCGCCGTTTTACCGGATGACATACCGGAGAAGCTTGCTTTGGCGGCTCTCGATGTGGCAGGTGCCCCTGCACAGGTGGACCGTTTGGTGACCGAGGGTGAGATAGTGTGTATAATAGGTGGTGGTGGAAAATCGGGTATTTTGTGCTGCTATCAGGCAATGAAGAATGTTGGCCAGTACGGAAAGGTGATTGTAGTGGAATTTTCACCTGTCAATGCTCAGAGAATCAAAGATTTGGGACTGGCAACAGATGTTATAGTAGCTGATGCTACCAATGTGATGGATGTGTACCATAAGGTAATGGCCATTACAGGTGGCAGAGGTTGTGATGTGACCATCAACAATGTCAATGTTCCTTCAACAGAAATGACCTCGATTCTTGTGACCAAAGGTAGAGGATGTGTCTACTTCTTCTCTATGGCTACAAGTTTCACAAAAGCTGCACTGGGTGCAGAGGGTGTAGGTAAGGATATCAATCTTATCGTGGGTAACGGCTTTGCCAAAGGGCACGCTGACCTTACACTCGACATCATAAGAGAATCCAAGGAGATTAGAGAACTCTTTGAAAAACTGTATGTATAAACAAATTAAATAATTGACTATGACTGAATCAAGACGTTACGAACTATTCCCAAATGTGACCGACGAGCAATGGAACAGCTGGGAGTGGCAAGTAAAAAACAGAATTGAGACTCTTGAGGATTTGAAGAAATATGTATCTCTTACTCCAGAGGAGGAAGAGGGCGTTAAAAAGACCCTTCAGACCCTAAGAATGGCGATCACACCTTATTATATAAGCTTGATCGATCCCAATAACCCTGACTGCCCTGTAAGAAAACAGGCAGTACCTACAGGAAAAGAGACCTATCAGTCTCCTGCAGACCTTTTGGACCCTCTACACGAAGATGAGGACTCTCCAGTACCAGGTCTTACACACAGATATCCGGACAGAGTATTGCTTCTTATCACCGATATGTGCTCTATGTACTGCCGTCACTGTACCAGAAGACGTTTTGCTGGTCAGAAAGATGGTGAAAGCGCTATCGAAAGAATCGACAAAGCTATCGAGTATATCGCTAAAACTCCACAGGTTAGAGACGTTCTTCTTTCAGGTGGTGACTCACTTTGTGTCAGCGACGAAAGACTTGAATACATTATCTCACGTGTCAGAGCTATCCCTCATGTAGAGATCATCAGACTTGGTTCAAGAACTCCAGTGGTATGTCCTCAGCGTATTACCGACAACCTCGTAAATATGCTTAAGAAATACCATCCAGTATGGTTGAACACACACTTCAACCACCCTCAGGAGGTAACCAAAGAGTCTATGGCAGCTTGTGCCAAACTTGCTGATGCAGGTATTCCTCTAGGTAACCAGACTGTGCTTCTAAGAGGTGTAAACGATTGTGTTAACACTATGAAGAAACTTATGCACGAGTTGGTTAAGATGAGAGTAAGACCTTACTACATCTACCAATGTGACCTTTCTATGGGTATCGAGCACTTCAGAACTCCTGTATCTAAAGGTATCGAGATCATCGAAGGTCTAAGAGGCCATACTTCAGGTTATGCTGTTCCTACTTTTGTAGTGGATGCTCCAGGCGGTGGTGGCAAAACCCCTGTTATGCCTCAGTATGTTATCTCACAAGCTCCTGGTAAAGTGGTTCTTAGAAACTTTGAAGGTGTTATTACCACTTATACCGAGCCAGCTGATTACGAACACAAGGAGTGCAACTGCAAATATTGCCAGGAGAACAAATCAAAATCTATCGAGGGTGTATCATCACTTCTTGAAGGTAGAGGTATGGCAATCGAGCCTTCTGTTCTAAGCAGAAAAGAGAGATCGAAGAAATAGCATAAAACAGCCTGTCTATGCCTTTCATTAATGAGATTCTCAAGTATGATAGCTTGTCTATCGTTGGCTTGGAGAAGAATGTGGGCAAGACAGAGTGTTTGAACTATATCCTGTACAGGTTACCGCTGCAGGAGAAGAGAGTGGCGGTAACCTCTATAGGTATAGATGGGGAGAATAAGGACCAGGTGACTTCGACCAAGAAACCTGAGATCTTTTTGAGGGAAGGGATGTATTTCTCTACAGCAGAGTCACATTACAAGGAGAGACGCCTGGTGAGTGAGCTGGTGGAGATTACAAATGAGAGAAGTTCTTTGGGAAGAATTGTAACAGCAAAGGTATCTGTGGGTGGAAAAGCCCTCATTTCGGGACCCTCTTCCGGTGTATCTCTCAGGAGATGGGTGGCTGGAATGGAGAAGTTTGGGATAGACCTTACTATAATTGATGGTGCGATATCAAGACTCAGTTCTGCATCACCTGCTATCAGTAAGGCTATGATACTCTCGACAGGAGCAGCCTATTCGTCAAATATCCAGACACTTGTCCAAAAGACAAAGTTTGTGGTGGAGATGATAGGGCTTCCAAAACTTGAGGACTGCACCAGAGATGCTTTGTGCGATATTGAGAGTGGCGTATGGGGTGTCGATAGTGATGACAACATTATCGATTTCGGATTGACCTCAGCATTGGCTATCAATTCACTTAAGGTGGATATAACCAAAGGTATGAGGATAATCTATACTGTGGGAGCATTGACCGACAAACTTCTGAATCTTATAGCAGATTCGAAGAATGTCAAAAATGTGACCCTTGTGGTGAAGGACTTTACAAAGATCTTTGTAAGCGAGATGGCTTACAGGATTTTCTGTAATAGAGGTGGCAAGATTATGGTTCTGCAGAAGAGCAAGCTTATAGCTGTCTGCGTGAATCCTACCGCGCCGAACGGATATGTTCTGGATAGCGATATTTTATGTGGAAAACTTCAGGAGGCGTTGAAACTTCCTGTATATGATATAGTTAAGAATAAATATGACATTTAAGTCTGCGCTGGATATAGATTGTGGGTTAAGGTATATGTACGAGACTTTGGAGGTGATGTCACCGTCAGGGAGAAAGATGCTTCTATCTGCCCCTATGATGACAACCAAAGTGGAGACAGATGTCTATTACGGCAGACTTAAGGAGGTATATAGTAAGGATTGTTCCAAAATCGCTGTGAAGCTGATGTGTCTCAAGGATATTGAGACCACACTGAGCAGATTGGATGAGGGGACAGTTCTGGATGATATAGAGTTCTTTGAAGTCAAATACCTGGCGATTGTATCTACAGAGGTGCGTGCATTGCTTGAGGAGATAGAACTGGGGGCGGTTAAGCTCCCTGTGCTGGAAGATGTGGTGAAGGTGCTCGACCCTGATGGTCTGAATATCCCCTCGTTCTATGTTTATGATTCTTATTCTCCTGAACTTAGGGAGATAAGGAGACAGATGAGGGCATTGCAGGGCAATGGTGACGATATGACCGATGAGCAGAGGGGTGAGCTTGCTGTTCTGTTGCAGCGCAATGCTGAGATTGAACTTAAGGTGAGGATGGAGTTGTCGCAGAGACTCAGAGGTAGAGCTGCGGATTTGAAATTGGCATTGTCCAACCTATCGTTCCTCGATATTCTGATTGCGAAAGCTCAGCAGATGAGAATGATGGGGTTATGTTTCCCTAATATCAATGAGGGGGGAGATACAGCGTACAGCGGTATGTTTAATCCCGCTGTCAAGGAGGTAGTTGCGAAGCAGGGAAGGGAGTATATGCCGGTAGATATCTCTATAGAGAGGGAGCCGGTAACTATTATTGGAGCCAATATGGGAGGCAAGAGCGTAGTACTCAAATCGCTTGCACTCAACCAATTGCTTGCACAATTCGGATTTGGTGTTGCGGCGCGTGAGTGTCAGGTGAATTTGGTGGAGGAGGTGGCCCTGTGTATTGGGGATGAGCAGAGTATTGTAAGGGGTGTATCCTCATTTGCCGGGGAGATTCTTGCGATTGATGCTGTGATAAAGAAAATCAGAGGTGGAAAGGGGCTTCTGGCGTTGATAGACGAGCCGGCAAGGACTACAAACCCAGTAGAGGGGACTGCGCTGGTAGAGGGGCTTCTGGAGGTGATTGGAAAGGTAAAGGGTGGTTTTGTGTTGACCACACATTATAATATTGGTAATGATAAAGTGAAGAGGTATAGGGTGAAAGGGTTGAGAGATGGGGTGATGGACTATACATTGGAGCAGACACAATGTGGGGATGTCCCGCAAGAGGCCATTGCGATAGCTCAGAGCCTCGGGATAGACCCAGAATGGATTGAATGCACAAAAAGAAATATAAATAACTAACAAACAATTATATGCAGAGTAAATTAGGACTAGATTTTAAAAAGGTTGAACATGCAAAGTCCCTTGCAAAGGATATTGCTAATGAGGTTCAGGCTTTTGTTGAGTCTAAAACAACTGTCGCTGTAGAGCGTACATTGTGTAGACTTATGGGAATTGATGGTGTTGATGAAAATCAGGTGCCACTTCCAAACGTTATCGTAGATGATCTGAAATCTAAAGGTGTTCTTGGAGAAGGTGTATTGTTCTACATAGCAAACGCTATGGTGAATACAGGCCTTAATCCTCAGGAAGTTGCTGAAAAAGTGGCAGCCGGCACTTTGGATCTTACCAAAATCGAGGTAGCCCCTCAGTCTGAGATCGATAAAATCCTTCAGCCTGTAGTGGACGGCAGCATCGCCAAGATCAGAGCCAGGAGAGAGAGAAGGGAAAATTATTTGAATACTATCGGTGAAGGTCCTAAACCTTACCTATATGTAATTGTAGCTACCGGTAATATCTACGAGGATACAGTACAGGCAGAAGCTGCTGCAAGACAAGGTGCTGATATCATCGCTGTGATCAGAACTACCGGTCAGAGCCTTCTTGACTATGTACCTTACGGTGTGACTACTGAAGGTTTCGGTGGTACTTATGCTACCCAGGCCAACTTCAAGATCATGCGTGAGGCAATGGACAAAGTTGGTGAGGAGCTTGGAAG
>JAZRHK010000024.1:0-61080 GCA_045644725.1 Candidatus Coprenecus sp.
GCCATCTGAAGAAGTGTCTCGAAATCTTTAGGTGAACATGAACCGTCCACACCTTGGGTGAATGGATCGATAAATGGACCTATATTTATCATTTTGCCTGTAAGCATCTTGACAAGTGTGCTTTGAGGGAATTTCGAGATACCTGCATTTGAAGAGTACAACATAAATACATTGCTTTCAAATGAAGGGAGGTCTTCAGTGGCGATAAGTGAGCGACCACCGAAGTTTGAGATGTTGAAAAGTACCTCTTCCTTATTGAAGTCGGTAGGTTTTACTACCACTTTGATTCCATTCTTAAGTTCCCAAACGGTAGAACCGAATTGGCCTTTGTACTCTTTCTTGACAGGTGAGCCTGGAAGTGCGTCTGCGTCCACAAGTGGTTCCAATACTGCCTCTTCAACAGGTGCCTCGATTTCTGCAGCAGCCACTGCTGAGATAACCTCTGCAAGCTGAGCATCTGTAGGGTGTACAAGACCCTCTTTCTCAGGAGCTTTGTAGATTACTACAGCGTTCTTTGAGAAGTTGAGTACCTGAGGCAGCATCTGATTTACTTGTGCCAGAGGGAGCATATTGATATATCCCTGAGCCACTTCATATTCATAAGCAGGATCCATATAAGGGTAGCCGAACAGGAAGTTGATCATAAGTGGATTTACAAGTTCTGCGTTCTGACGGGTAGAGGCGTTGTCTTTAGCCATCTCCAGCTGGCGGAGAAGGTTGGTCTTGGCCCTTTCGTATTCACCCTCTGTGAAGCCGAAGCGTTTTACCTTTTCAAGCTCGGTCATAAGGGCGGTGAATGCGCTCACACCTTCACCCTCTTTACAAGCAAGTCCACCCTGGAAGGCGTCTTTGGTCTGGGTCATCTGACCGTAGCGCATATATGCATAGAGGAATGGTGCATCAGCTTTTTTCGAGATGTCGTCAAGTCTCTCGTTGATGACACTTGAGATGAGGTTCTGAAGGATCTGTGTCAGATAGATAGCTCCGAATGATCTGATCTCCATAGGGACAGTATCCTCTTTGAAATATACCTGAATCTGTGTATTGGTAGCCTCAGGGTCGGTGATTACACCCACGACAGGGGTTTCGTTGTCGGGAATCTGGTGCATCACTTTAGGCTCAGGGTTCTCGCGGGCAGGGATGTCAGCGAAAAGGGTTTTGAGCTGAGCCTCGATAGCATCCACATCGATATCACCCACTACGATTACAGCCTGAAGGTCAGGTCTGTACCAGGTCTCATAGAATTTTTTGATCTCGATAGGGTCAAATGTTTCAAGGTTCTCTTTGCTTCCGATAAGGGTACAAGAGCCATATTTTGAGTCTCCATAAAGGTATGGAAGCTCTTTTTCGTGCATTCTCCAGTCTGCAGTGCGGCATGTTCTCCACTCTTCCACGATTACACCACGCTCTTTCTCCACCTCTGCAGGGTCGTTGGTCACGAAGCCTGAGTAGTCGTGCATAATGAGCATCGCTGTGTCGACAATACCCTGACGGGTTACAGGGATATTGTTAAGCATATACATAGTGTACTCCACACCTGTGCCGGCGTTGATGTTTCTGCCGAACTCCACACCTACACTCTGGAAGTACTCAAGCATCATCTTCCCGGGAAGGTTTTTGGTGCCGTTGAGGGCCATATGCTCCAGGAAGTGTGCCAGACCGTCCTGGGCCGGAGTTTCCTGGATAGCACCTACATTGGTAACCAGATAGAACTCTGCACGGTCGGCAGGCTTTTCATTGTGCTGGATATAGTAGGTGAGTCCGTTGTCAAGTTTGCCGTATCTTACAGAAGGGTCATTCTGAAGAGGGGCATTGGGGTCAGCGATCTGACCGAATGCTATACTCGCACTGAAAATGAGGGCAAGTAGCGAGATAAATAACTTTTTCATTTTTTTTATTTTTTAATTATAGCTTTTTTCAAAAGTTTGGCCACCTCTTCCTCAGGCAGTTCGTTGACTGTGTAGCCACCCTTTCCTGTCATAGTCTCGGCAGCGAAAAGTGAGTTCCAGAGGGCCTCTGCTGTCGCTTCGATAGCAGCATTGAAAAGGGGAGACATATCGTCATTGTGCATAAGGGTAGGGGTGTAGAATTTGGTCTTGGTGCTTACCAGGTTCCCTTCATAGGTGGAGAAAGCAAGTACATAGTCACCACTGCCGTTAGAGGCGATACCGCCGGTTTTAGCCAGACCCATCATTACCCTTTTTGCCAGACGCTCGAGGTTCCTGCTGTCAAGGGGTGCATCTGTGGCGATGATCATCATGCAGGAGCCGTCCACATCCTGAAGGACTGCATCGCGGAAGCTGTATTTGTCGAGCAATTGTCCTACAGGGACACCTGCTATCTCAAGAACGCCTCCGTAGTTGCTCTGAACGATAACTCCCACTGTGTAGCTTCCGTATCTGGTTGGGAGGACCCTCGATGAGGTGCCGATGCCACCTTTGAAACCGAAGCAGACAGTGCCGGTTCCTGCACCGATATTGCCCTCGGCAACTGGACCTGATGCAGCGTTTGCGATAGCATCAAGAACGTGCTGTTTCTTTACGTGGCGGCCGCGGATGTCGTTGAGTCCGCCGTCGTTGGTCTCACCTACGACGCCGTTTACAGACTGCACTTTTTCATTGCCCGGCTGGGCAAGGGTGTAGTCGATCAAGGCATCCAGACCTGCCGCTACAGAGAGGGTATTGGTTAGGATGATAGGGGTCTCAATGTTGCCGAGTTCCATGATCTGGGTAGTGCCGGCTAGTTTGCCGAAGCCATTGCCCACATATACGGCTGCAGGGACTTTGTTCTGGAATATGTTCCCCTGATGAGGGATGATGGCGGTGACACCTGTGCGGATGTTCTCACCTTTGATGATGGTGGTGTGTCCCACCTTTACACCGGCTACGTCGGTGATGGCGTTGTGCTCGCCGGTCTTGAAAATACCATAGTTAACACCATAGTCTCTAAGGCGTTGGCCATAGAGTGATGTGCTGCCGATGATGGCAATTGCCAAAAGTAGTATACCTTTTTTCATATATTTTGAATTTTAAAACATTTTCCTACCTACAAAGATAGGATTTTTCTCCTAACTTTGACGCCGAAATGGCAAGTTACCTACAAGTAGAAAATATAAGCAAGTCATACGGGGAGAAGGTTCTCTTCGACAAGATCAGTTTTAATATAAACGAGGGGGATAAAATTGCCCTCATTGCCCCCAACGGGACGGGCAAAACATCACTGCTGGCCATTCTGGCTGGGAAGGATTCATCTGACCGCGGAGGTGAGGTGAAATTCATGAAAGATATCTCCATCGCATTCCTGGAGCAGGACTACGAGTTCGATCCCGATAATACCATCTTCGATGAGGTGTTCCAGAAGACAGAGCATCTGTATAAAGTGGTGCAGGAATATGAGGAGGCCCTCCTGGCGGATGACAAGAAGAGGATCGAGAAGGCTATCAATGCGATGGACAGTGCCGACGGGTGGAGCTATGACCAGAAGATAAAGCAGATCCTTACCTCTCTCAAACTCCCCGAACTGGACAAGAAAATGTCGCAGCTCTCCGGAGGAGAGGTCAAAAGGGTAGCTATCGCAGGTCTATTGCTCCGCAATGCAGATTTTCTGATCCTCGACGAGCCTACCAACCACCTCGATATGGATATAATCGAGTTTCTGGAGGACTATCTGAAGAAATCGCGCTGCACCCTCTTTATGGTGACCCACGACCGCTATTTCCTCGACCGTGTCTGCAATACCATCCTCGAACTTGACGGGGGAGAGCTCTATACCTACAAGGGGAATTACTCCTATTTCCTGGAAAAGAGGGATGAGCGTCTTGCAAATGCTGCTGCCGAGGTGACCAAGGCGAAAAACCTCCTCCGCCGCGAGCTGGAGTGGATCAGAGCCACCCCTTGTGCCCGCACAGGCAAAGCCAAATACAGGATTGATGCCTTCTATGACCTTAAAGATAGGGCAGTGGGGCGCACAGAGGAGAAAAAACTCAATATCAATGTCCAGGCCTCCCGTCTGGGCAGGAAAATCATCAACTGCAAAAATCTCTCTTTCTACTACGGCAGCCGCTGTATGCTGGAGGACTTTACATACAATTTCGCCCGCTTTGAGAAGGTGGGTATCGTCGGAAACAATGGCGTCGGCAAGAGTACCTTCCTGAACCTGATGATGGGCAATCTCACCCCTTTCTCGGGTGTTATCGAGCAGGGGGAGACCCTTTCGATAGGGTACTATTCGCAGGCGGGAATTGAGTTCAAACCGGACCAGACGGTATTCGACGTGGTGCACGACATTGCGGAGACAGTGGCTCTCGCCAATGGGGACCGTGTCCCGGTAAGCACCTTCCTGAACTATTTCCTTTTCCCTCCCCATACCCACTACACAAAAGTGGCGAAGCTCTCCGGCGGGGAGAAGCGCAGGCTCTACCTTTTGACCGTGCTGATGAGGAATCCAAACTTCCTTATCCTCGACGAGCCTACCAACGACCTGGATATCATGACCCTCAATGTTCTCGAGGAGTATTTGCAGAACTTCCCGGGATCGCTTCTGATAGTATCCCACGACCGTTTCTTCCTCGATAAACTGGCGGACCATATCTTTATCTTCCAGGGTGAGGGCCGGGTGAAGGATTATGTAGGGAAATGCAGCGAGTGGAGGCAATATGTGAAGGATATGCGTGGCTCTGCAGAGGGTGAGGCTCCGAAGAAAAAGGAGAAGCCTGTAGCTGAGACCGTCAAGCCCAAAAGCAATGACGGTGCCAAGAGGAAGCTCTCCTACAAGGAGCAGAGGGAGCTTGAGCAGGTGGAGGCGGAGATGGAGGCCCTCAATGAAGAGAAGTCCCGTCTGGAGGAGGGATTGTCCTCCGGAGCCCTATCGGGCAATGAATTGACCACAGCATCGGTCCGTATCGGAGAGGTGATTGAGCGTCTGGATGAGCTCGAGATGAGGTGGCTGGAGCTGCAGTGCTCTTTGGACTGATTGTTGTAGATTCCTTAGTACAGGATAATATAGAGAAGTGCCATGATAGAGAGGATAGGTGAATTTCTTATGAATACCCCCTGGTGGGACCCTTCGATTATCGCAGTCCTGGTGATAGTCGGAACTTTTGTGGGTTTTGTCAATACTGTGGCTGGAATGGCTACAGTGATCTCCTACGGCCTCTTTATGGCGATGGGTATGCCTATAAACATCGCAAATGCCACATCCCGTATCGGTGTAATGCTGCAGTTTTCCACCAACTCCTTTATATATAAGAAAGAGGGACTTTTGGATGTGGGGCTGGCCACCAGAGTGGGTGTCCCGGTGGCTTTGGGTGCATTTTTTGGAGCAGAGATGGCCTCAATGTTGCCACCGCAGGTGATGGAGATAGCCTCAGGGGTGCTACTGCCGCTTATAGTTATACTCCTCCTTATAGATAAGGATAAAGTTATGAAGAGGTTTGACCTCCATTATACCCCGCAGATGACTTTATGGAAATACCTCCTTTTCTTCATCTTGGGAATATACGGCGGATTTACCCACGCAGGTATAGGTATTCTGGTGATTTTGTCCTCTTTCTTCTTCCTGGGGCAGGACCTTACCCACGCAAATGCCATCAAGCAGCTCACCACAGTCATCTATACCCCTGTAGCACTGGTGATTTTTGCCATTCATGGACAAATTAACTGGCCTGTAGCCTTTATCTATGCTGTCGGCAATGTAATCGGAGGTGTAGTGGCTTCCAAAGTGGCGATCCGATGGGGTGAGAAGTTTTTGAAAGTCACCGTGATAGTGGTTGTACTGGTGATGTCTGTGTATCTGCTGTGGAAACAGTTCCAATAATCTGACCGGCCGGTGGCCAGCAGTAGCGTCATGCAGGAAAATCTCGAAAAACTTGCGGGTGTGTCCAGTTTTGTGGGGTAAATATGGTCTTTTGGGGACACACATGCATAAAAACAGCCAAAAACTCGTGGGTGTGTGGAGAAAGTGGTCGGAAGTGGAGGTGATTTGGGACACACATGCAAAAAATCGGGGAAAAACTTGCGGGTGTGTGGCGGAGATGTATTGTGAGTGGATGTGAGTTGGGAGAAAATCAATAGATGGGGGTAAAAAAGAAAAAAGCAGCAATGATGTGCTGCTTTTTCTTTTGCTCCCCCAAGTGTCGAACTATTGAACTTGTGGAATGATTTCCGTAAGGTTGTTAAATTCATTGATGAAAACCCTTGGGCCAAGCCTATGTTGGCGAGGATTCAATCAGATAAAAACAGAGGGGGTTAGATAGTTCTATCCATTAGGACAGGCAGGTCTTGACTACATTACTTCTTGATACCCCAATATCTTCTGTAATGTGCGCAGACATGCTCCCACTTGCCAAGGCGTAATCGCCAATAGGCTCTTACGCGGACGAGGATAGGGTAAACCACCTTTACGACTACCCTAATCTCTGAGGAATGCATTCTTTTGTTCATAGTGTTCATAAATTAGTCGCTGTAAGAATGATTCTGAGAGATTGGTGGGAATACCGTATGTTACGCCCCTCTGTTAGGTTTGGGGTAAAAGAAAAGACATCATTGGGGTGATGTCTAATCTGAATGGGTTGCGACTAATGAACCCTATGAACACTGCAAAGGTATTAAGTATTTTCATATCTGCAATAAGGAAACTATAAATTTTCAGTACGTCTGAAATCTTAGTGCCGACAGATGCTGCTGATATGTGTTAATTGTGATATGTATGGCAGCAAAACTGTTATAGCTGTCTTTGCTCAATGCCGGTAATATCACTCTGCCTCTTCTGGTGGGAATGTTGTGCTAACTCTCTGAAAATTTGGAATTTTAAATTAGTTTTGGTATATTTGTGAAAGTGCCTACTTCGTTACTTAATTCAAATTTTTGGTAAAAGCTATGAAAAAAATTGCAATTCTGTCGCTAATAACGGCAATCTCTATTTTTGCATCCTGTGAAGAAGAGCCTGTAATGTCCATCTCTGTAAGTGAGATTACAGCCCCTTATTCAGGGTGTGATGCATCAGTAGTGATAACCACAAATTATCCATGGGAAGCCCAGAGCTCGGAATGGTGCGAATTAAATCCAGCAAGTGGCCCTGCAGGTGAAACGACAGTTGCTGTATCGGTTAAGCCAAATGAGAGTTATGATGACAGATCGTGTGACATCATATTCAAGTCAAATATTCTGACATCTCGGGTTGTTGTTAATCAAAATGTAGAATCAATTGCAAATGCTGAAACAGATTTGTATAGTTTGTCCTGCGATTTTCACGAGATCTCTTTGAAGGTCCAGACAACTATTAAATTTGATGTGTCAATATCTGCTGACTGGGTTTCGTTGGTTGAGGTTAAAAGTCTCTCCACAGCCACAATCGTAGTAGCTATTTCAGAGAATACCTCAGAGAGTGCTCGTGAAGCTTTGGTGATTATAAAAGATACGAAAGGAAATGCGCTTGAAGAGATTAAAATTGTGCAGGATGGGGTAACTGTAATTGATGCAGACCAATTGGAACAGGAACGTCAGGCGTTGATAGCAATATACAATGCTCTGGATGGTCATAATTGGACTAATAATGAAAATTGGTGCAGTGACAAGCCATTAGAAGAGTGGTATGGTGTAGAGGTTGACCCTATGACCGGGTATGTTTCGATGTTGCATCTCGGAAACAACAATCTTCAAGGTGAAATTCCGGCTGATGTAGGGGTGCTTAAATATGTTATATCATTGGAACTGGACTTCAATAATATTACAGGAGAGATTCCAATTGAAATGGGGAAACTGGAAAGTCTATCAAACATAAATATGAGTTATACATCCATTACAGGAAATGTATTCGATGGTATAGGTAATTTGAAGAACCTCTCTACAGTCCAATTTATAGCATGCGATAATATTACCTC
The DNA here is from genome assembly GCA_045644725.1 of Candidatus Coprenecus sp. GTDB lineage: Bacteria > Bacteroidota > Bacteroidia > Bacteroidales > UBA932 > CAAGNP01. Next base: position 7,880 of record JAZRHK010000024.1, read on the forward strand.
CCTATCAGAAGAGATAGGTCAATTGGAAAATTTGACAATGCTTAGGATTTCCGGTTCCCTAACAAAATATATCAACTGCTCTTTGCCGGAGTCAATAGGGAACTGTACGAATTTGAAAATTATTGAATTTATGTGGGCAAATGCAAACAAAGAGATCCCAAAGAGTATAGGAAAATTGTCCAATCTCGAACAGTTGACACTTGTTGGAGCCGGGTTTGTCGGATCAATTCCTGTTGGAATAGCAAATTGCCACAAATTGAAGATTCTGGATCTTCAGAATAACAATTTGAAAGGGGGATTGCCGGCGAGAATTGGCCAAATGAATAGTCTGAGACATTTAATTCTTATGAAGAATAAGTTGTCAGGAGATATTCCACAATCTCTTTTGGACAACAAAATGTTATGGAGCCGTTGTTGGGGTATGATTTTACAAGATAACGATTTTAACGATTGCTATATCCCGGCTCCCGAATTTGTAGTTTCTGATTATAATGGGAATAAAATAGATTCTAAAGAGTTGTATAAGTCCAATGAATATACGGCACTGATCCAAACAAACCTGGATTCTGAAATAAATGTGTCAGACCTAATCAGACTTGAGGAGATTTATGAGAAATACAAAGATCATGGTCTGAATGTTGTCGATTATGTCTCATTTAATATTTACCGGGACCAGGAATATGAAATGGCAACCAAGTATATAGATGAGTGGGATATTGCGTGGCCTGTGATTGTGATGACAGAAGAGAATAACTTTTTCCCACCGGATTACCATTTGTCGGGGTGGGGAAGTTGGTTCCCTCTAAACGATACCCCTAGTGTTGTCCTTGTGAACAAAGAGGGAGAGGTGGTGATGCACTCTTCGCGATATTATGGAGATGTGTCGTACAATAAACTGGATAATTATCTTTCTGAAACTTTGTTGGATGTTGTTCCTGAAAAAGGGTATGAATCTATTGATTACTCAAGAGATGGAGAGGTGGTTTTGTTGCAAAAGGCATCTGTCGAGAAAGGAATAGATGTCATTCTGATGGGTGATGGATATTCTGACAGATTAATTGATGGTGGCTCGTATGATGGCGCAATGAAATTAGTTATGGAGTCAATTTTTCAAGTAGAGCCCTATGCCAGCTATAGAGATTATTTTAATGTCTATTCAGTCAAAGTTGTATCTCCTAATGAGGGTTTTGAGACTGGAAAGGAGATTACAGCCTTGAGTTGTTATTTTGGGACAGGCAATATCGTGGGGGGAAACCATGAGAAAGTCCTATCTTATGCTCGAAAGGTTGTTGGAGGAGATATGGAGGAGATTCATGTTATTGTGGCTATGAATAGCTCACTTTATGATGGAACATGTTATTATCTGGAGGGAGATTATGGAGATTATGGTAATGGAATATCAATTTCTTATGTATGTATGAATGATTATGGACAACATTTGTCTGAAGTGGTCCATCATGAATTTTGTGGACATGGCTTCGCAAAGTTGGGAGATGAATATGCATATGAATACAAACCTTCTATTTCAGATGAGATTTTGAAAGAGCATAAGTCTGAACAAATAAACTATGGTTGGTGGAAGAATATTGACTTTACAAGCGATCCTGAAGATGTAAGATGGAACTACTTCTTGTCTGACGAGAGGTATGCAAATGACGGATTAGGGGTGTTTGAGGGTGGCTTGACCTACTGGTCTGGGGTATGGAGACCTACAGAGAACAGTATCATGAGATACAACACCGGTGGTTTCAATGCACCTTCCCGTGAGGCCATCTACTACCGTATCCACAAGCTGGTTTATGGTGCCGATTGGGAATATAATTATGAAGATTTTGTGGAGTATGATTCAGTGAACCGCAAGTCGGCAAGTGAAGCTGCTGCAGTATCAGCGACAAAATATGTTTATCAACCAAAACCGCAGTTGCACGCACCTGTGGTTATCAATAAATCTTGGAGAGATGCAACAAAATAAGTTTAATAGAATATCATTACTGGCGGCAGCAATAGTGTTGTCGCTGGTAATTGTCGCTAGCTGCGGATCGGCTCGCAAAAGTGCAGGTAAATCTGCGGAACAAAATCAAGAACAGCTGGATACAGCTAAAGTGACCCCGACTCATCCACCTGTAGTGGTTCCCCACACCTGGCGTGAGGAGATGGATAAGAAATAAAACAAAAAAAGCAGCAATGATGTGCTGCTTTTTCTTTTGCTCCCCCTCTAGGACTTGAACCTAGGACCCCCTGATTAACAGTCAGGTGCTCTAACCAACTGAGCTAAGGAGGAATGTTATTTCCCGTTTGGGATTGCAAATGTACGCAAGTTTTTTGAAACTGCAAATTTTATTTACATTTTTTCATTTTTTTTTGTGTTTGAAGAAAAAGCACTATATTTGCATCCGCAATCGAGAGATGATTGACATGGTGCGTTCTTCTAATGGTTAGGAAACCGGCCTCTCACGCCGGTAATAGGGGTTCGATTCCCCTACGCACTACAAAATCCCCCAATCATATGGATCTGAATCTACTTTCCCGATTTCTTCAGGAGTTGATCCTTGATTATGACCGGATATCTTTGCCGGGTTTGGGAAGTTTCGTAGTAGAGTCGGTTCCAGCGTATTTTTCAGAGGACGGTAATACAATTTTTCCACCTAACAAGCGTGTGTCTTTCAGAAGTGTTGAAACTTGGGATGATATGCTTATCGTAAAGGCTTATCAGAGGGAGTTCAATGTTTCGGAGCAGGATGCAAAAGATGCAATAGGACTTTTTATTGCCAATCTGGAGTCTGAACTTAAGCAAAAGAAGAATATCGAGATACCATCTTTTGGAAATCTAAGGTCCACTAAGGAGGGAAACTACTTTTTTGTTGCTGACAGAAAAATGGGGATTTTTGCAGAGGATATGGGGTTGGAGCCTATCTCCCTGAAAATTTTGAATGAGAATCCTGATCAAATCATAGATATATCAGAAGAGATGTCTTCAATAGTGGGAGAGGGATCTGGTGATGTGGTGGAGAATTTTGTTGAGGAGCCTATTGTAGATGATATTCCTATGATGGAACCAGTAATTTTAGAAGAGGAGGACCCTATTATTATGGAAAGAAGAAAAAGAATAATTATCATTTTGAGCATAATCAATGTTCTGCTTGTTCTGACTGTTTTGTTTCTTATTTTCAAGGAGCCTATTTTGGGGCTTTTTGAAGGGATGATGTATTCAGAAGAGGAGATGGAGATTCTCCGCCAGAATGGTCTGCTATAGAAAACTTAACCTTACTACATATAAAAGAGAAAAGGTAACTGGGATTATCCGGTTACCTTTTCTCTATATTGGATGCCCCGAATAGGATATTACCCTATTGTTGCACCATTGCCTAAGCGTTCCTCTGGGGTGACAATTCTCATTTTGCCGTCAAGCTCTTTGGCCATAAGGATCATGCCTTGTGACTCGATGCCGCGAATCTTGCGTGGTGCCAAATTGGCCAGAATGCTGATCTGCTTACCCACCATCTCCTCAGGGGTGTAGTACTCGGCTATGCCCGATACGATGGTTCTTACATCGAGGCCTGTGTCGATCTTGAGCTTGAGGAGTTTGTCTGTCTTGGGAACTCTCTCAGCTTCAAGTACAGTGGCAGTACGGATATCCATCTTTTCGAAGTCCTCAAATGTGCATTGCCCTTTGGCTGGTGCCACTTTAGGCTCTTTGGCTTTGGCAGCCTCTTCGTTTTTCTTGCGGATATCTTCAAGTCTCTGGAGCTGTGCGTCGATCTGCGGATCTTCTATCTTGCTGAACAATAGTTCTGCTGCGCCCAGGGTATGACCCTCTTCGAGAAGTTTGGTACCGAAATTGTCCCAAGTCAATTTATCCTCAGCTATATTGAGCATATTGCAGAGCTTCTTGGTTGAGAATGGGAGGAATGGAGCAAATGCAAATGCAAGGTTTGCGCAAATTTCCAACGAAACACCAAGGATAGATGCTACCCTGTCCATATCTGTTTTGGCCACTTTCCAGGGCTCGGTCTCTGTGAGGTATTTGTTTCCGAGACGGGCAAGGTTCATTGCCTCTTTTAGAGCCTCTCTAAAGCGGTAGTTCTCAAGATTCTCCTGGATTGCCTTTTTGAGTTCAGGAATCTGAGCCAATACCTCTGAATCGATAGCCTCAGGTTTGAGGTTTGCAGGTACTTTGCCACCGAAGTATTTGTGTGTGAGGACTACTGCACGGTTTACGAAGTTGCCGTAGATGGCGACAAGTTCGGAGTTGTTGCGGGTCTGGAAATCTTTCCAGGTGAAGTCATTGTCTTTGGTCTCAGGTGCATTTGCACATAGGACATAGCGGAGGACATCCTGCTGCCCTTCAAAGTCACGGAGGTATTCGTGAAGCCAGATGGCCCAGTTGCGTGATGTGGAGATCTTGTCACCTTCAAGGTTGAGGAACTCGTTGGCGGGAACATTTTCAGGAAGTATGTAGTCGCCGTGAGCCTTTAGCATTGAAGGGAATACGATGCAGTGGAATACGATGTTGTCCTTGCCGATGAAGTGTACCATCTTGGTCTGGTCGTCTTTCCACCAGGTCTCCCAGTCTTCGGGGCGGATTTCGATAGTGTTTGAAATGTAGCCGATAGGGGCGTCAAACCAAACATATAGCACTTTCCCTTCAGCTCCCTCTACTGGTACAGGTACGCCCCAGTCGAGGTCGCGGCTCACGGCACGTGGCTGGAGTCCTCCGTCAATCCAAGATTTGCACTGGCCGTATACATTTGATTTCCACTCTTTGTGGCCGTCAAGGATCCACTCCTTGAGCCAAGGCTCGTATTGGTCAAGTGGGAGATACCAGTGTTTGGTCTTTTTCTTGATAGGGGTATTGCCGCTTAGAGATGAGTGTGGATTGAGAAGTTCATCCGGACTGAGTGTGCTGCCGCACTTCTCGCACTGGTCACCGTAAGCGCCCTCTGCACCACATTTGGGGCAAGTTCCCACGATATATCTGTCTGCAAGGAACTGTTTGGCCTCTTCGTCATAGTACTGCTCTGATTCCTTCTCTATGAATTTGCCCTCTTCGTAAAGTTTTTTGAAGAAGTCTGCAGCCACTCTGCGGTGAGTCTTGGAACTGGTGCGTGAGTATACGTCGAAAGATATTCCGAACTCTTCAAATGCATCTTTGATGATGCCGTGGTATTTGTCCACTATATCTTGAGGGGTACACCCCTGCTGTTTGGCTTTGATGGTGATAGGGACACCGTGCTCGTCAGATCCGCCAATAAAAAGAACATCCTTACCGCACATTCGCAGGTACCTTACATAGATGTCTGCCGGTACATATACTCCTGCAAGGTGCCCGATGTGTACTGGGCCGTTTGCGTAAGGCAACGCTGATGTGATTAGGTAGCGTTTGTAACTCTTTTCTGTCATAATCTTCTATATAATTGTGTTAAATTTCCTTTTTTGAGGGGGCAAATATACAACTTTTAAGTGAGTCTGTTCAGCTCTTTAGAGAACTGGTTCTTCACCATCATGAGAATCTGTATCTGTTGCATGAGTTCATTTTGCAGTTCTACATTTCCCTCCTGTTGTGCTTGTCCCAGCTGTTTCATTATGAGATTGTATGTATATTCGGCCACTTTTGCCTTGTATACCAGGATGATTTTGGGTACATATTTCCCTATCTGGTTCTCTTCAGGGATGAGCGTCCTTTGGAATTCCTTTATATTTACAGTGAACTCCTGATATACGATGTCCATTACAGCTTGGGTCACCAGCTGGTCTGACCCGTCAACAAACATCTTCACTATCTTGTCGTTATCTTTGGTTTCTTTTCTGAATCTGAAGTATTGGTCGTATACCTTCTTGAATACCGAGTTCTGGAATTCAAGCTCATCGTTCTCAAGCTCTGCAGAGATGTACTCCGATACCGTGATCTCCTGAACAGGTTGTTCGCTACCCACCGCCATGTGCTCCTCGAAATGGATTATATGTTCTCCAAACTTGATAAGGTAGTACAATATCTCCTTTTCATAGGGGATGAGAAAAGGAACCTCCGGCCCTTTGGCAATAGGCTGTGTCGCTGAAGTTGCCCCCTTGTCGATATCCTCGGCCGGCAATGTTGCCTCAAGCTCTTTTCTTCTGGCTTCCCTCTCCTCGTTGCGGCGTTTCTCAAATTCGCCAGAGACGATGTTGTCCCTGCGTACTTTGGCCACCTCCTGAGAGAGTATCTCCTGTTTTATATCCAGTTTTTGGGCACTTTGCTCAATGTATACGGTCCTCACTATTCTGTCTGGAATTAGTGAGATGGTCCTCACTATCTCCTTGATGAGCCCGGCTTTGCGAATGGGATCCTTGGCGATGTCCTTTGCCAGCAATTCATATTTGAATTCAATGAAATCTGTCTCCGCCTCATCGAGGAAACGGGTGATTTCATCCACCGAATGGCTCCGTGCAAACGAGTCGGGGTCGTGTCCGTCGGGGAATAGGGCCACTTTGACCTCCATCCCCTCCTCGAGGAGCATATCGATACCCCTGATTGAGGCTTTGATTCCTGCGGGGTCCCCGTCATAAAGGACGGTAATCTTATTTGTAAAGCGCTTGATAAGCCTTATCTGCCCCTGCGTGAGGGAGGTGCCTGATGATGCTACCACATTCTCTATCCCTGCCTGGTGGAATGAGATTACATCTGTGTAACCCTCTACGAGATAGCATTTTCCCAGCTTCGCAATCGCACTCTTGGCCTGATAGATGCCGTAGAGGACATCGCTTTTGTGGTATATCTCAGTTTCGGGAGAGTTGACATATTTTGCCACCGACTTGTCGGTCAGAAGTGTCCTTCCGCCAAAGGCAATGACCCTGCCGCTCAGGGAGTGGATCGGGAACATCACCCTGTCATAAAATTTGTCTGCAAGGGATTTGTCATTTCGCTCAATGCACAGCCCTGTGGCAATGAGATACTCCCTTTTATAACCTGCCTTCTGCGCTGTGGCAGCAAGGGTGGTGGTACCTTCCATCTTGCGTGGGTCGGGGGAGAATCCCAGACCGAATTTTTTGATGGTCTCGTCTGAGAAGCCACGTGCCTGACGGAAATAGGAGAGTCCTATTGCCCTTCCGGCGTCAGTATGGAAAAGGGTATCGGTGTAAAATTGTCTTGCAAACTCCGATACGACCAGGAGCGATTCGTGGCGGAGCCTCTCCTGTGTATCCTCTTCGGTCTCCTCTTTCTCTACCACCTCGATCCCATATTTTTTGCCGAGATATTTGAGTGCCTCGGAGTAGGTGAGGTGCTCATGCTCCATCACGAATGTAACCGCACTACCAGCTTTGCCGCATCCGAAGCATTTGAAAATCCCCTTGGTGGGAGATACCGAAAAGGATGGGGTCTTCTCATTGTGGAAAGGGCAGCAGGCGATATAATTGGCTCCTCTGCGCTTCAATGTAACGAAGTCGCTCACTACATCCACAATTTCTGCGGTGTCGAGAATTTTTTGTACTGTATTGCGGTCAATCATAGTTGCAAAGATAGCAATAATATCACTATCTTTGCATAGAATAAAACGAATGAATTATGGGAAAAGAAATTGTAGAAAATCAGGCTGCGCAAGTGAATGAGGCCAAGCTGAAAGCACTTCAGGCGACAATCGCGAAGATTGAAAAGGATTTTGGTAAAGGGACAATCATGAAGATGGGAGATCAGCCTGAATGGGAAGTTTCCACTATTGGCACTGGTTCCATTGCGCTGGACCATGCTCTAGGAATCGGAGGGTATCCCAGAGGAAGAGTGATCGAGATTTACGGACCTGAGTCAAGCGGTAAGACCACATTGGCCATCCACGCCATTGCGCAGGCCCAGAAAAATGGCGGCATTGCTGCCATCATCGATGCGGAGCACGCATTTGACAGAACTTATGCTAAAAATCTGGGTGTCAATGTGGATACCCTGTTGATTTCACAGCCGGACAATGGTGAGCAAGCACTTGAGGTGGCAGACAACCTTATCAGAAGTGGTGCTATCGACATCATCGTTATCGACTCTGTGGCGGCTTTGACCCCTAAAGCTGAGATTGAGGGTGAGATGGGTGATTCAAGGGTAGGCCTTCACGCACGTCTTATGAGCCAGGCTCTGAGAAAACTGACTGCGAATATCGCCAAGACCAATACCTGCTGTATCTTCATCAACCAGCTCCGTGAGAAAATTGGAGTGATGTTCGGCAATCCGGAGACTACCACCGGTGGTAATGCACTCAAATTCTATGCATCTGTACGTATTGATGTGAGAAAAGTTACCCAGCTTAAGGATGGTGAAGAGGCTACAGGTAACCGTACCCGTGCCAAAATCGTGAAGAACAAGATGGCTCCACCATTCCGCAAGGCGGAGTTTGATATCGTTTTCGGCGAAGGTATCTCAAAGATCGGTGAAATCGTCGATTTGGGTGTGGAATTTGAAGTGATCAAGAAGAGCGGATCGTGGTTCAGTTATGGTGAGTCCAAGTTGGCTCAGGGCAGGGATGCTGTCAAACAGCTGTTGATGGACAATCCGGAACTTACCGAGGAGATCGAGGCCAAAATCCGCGAGAAAATTAAAAACGTGACAGAGTAAGGTGATGAAGAAAGCACTTTTGGGACATAATCTGGACGAGCTGAAATATATCGTTTCACTCTTTGGTTTGCCATCTTTTACAGCCAAGCAGATAGCTGACTGGCTCTATAAAAAGAGGGTAAAGAGTATTGACGATATGACCAATCTGTCCAAAAGTGCCAGAGAGAAACTCTCGTCCGAATATGAGGTGGGACGCACCGGATATTCAGGCAAGATCATTTCCTCAGACGGAACCAAGAAATATTTGTTCATGATCGGGGATCGTGGGGTGGAAACTGTTATGATCCCCGATGATGACAGATATACAATATGTGTCTCATCTCAAGTGGGCTGTAAGATGGGGTGCAAATTCTGTATGACCGGAAGGCAAGGTTTTCACGGTCATCTGTCAGCAGCCCAAATTCTGTCCCAATTCCTGGAGATAGATGAGTCTGACAAACTCACCAATGCGGTATTTATGGGGATGGGTGAACCCCTTGACAATTACCACGCTGTGCTGAAGACCATAGAGATCCTTACGGCAGAGTGGGGCTTCGGATGGAGTCCCAAAAGGATTACATTGTCCACTATAGGGGTCCTTCCTGCACTCAAGAACTATCTGGATGACTGCAAATGCCATTTGGCAGTGAGCCTTCACGATCCGTTTGCTGATGAGAGACTCTCGCTTATGCCTATGCAGAAACCTTTCCCGATAGAGGAGACCGTCAAGCTTATCAAGCAGTACGACTTCACAGGACAGCGTCGCGTGAGCTTCGAGTATATTATGTTTGCAGGTGTGAACGATACCAAGAAGCACGCAGATGCCCTGATCCGACTCCTCAATGGGCTGGAGTGCCGCATAAATCTTATCAGATTCCATAAGATCCCCGATTCGGACCTCTCACCTTCACCTATGCCTGTTATAGAGGCATTCAAGAAAAGGCTTAATGATGCCGGAATCATCACTACCCTCAGAGCATCCCGTGGAGAGGATGTCCTGGCGGCTTGTGGTATGCTGGCCGGCAAATGAAAACGATAAGATATGAAAAGGATATTGACTGTAATCGGTTTTATCCTCCTCTCTGTTGTCGTAGTCAATGCTAAAGGTGTAGAGAAAGGGGATAATGACTATCAGACAAAGAAAAGACCTGCAGTAGGTTTGGTCCTCGCCGGTGGCGGTGCCAAAGGGGCTGCCCATATCGGTGTAATAAAGCTTATTGAGGAGGTGGGTATCCCCATCGACTATGTGGCAGGTACCAGTATGGGGTCCATCATCGGTGGCATGTATGCCCTCGGGTATACATCGGCAGAGATGGACAGCATCATCAGCAATATGGACTGGGAGATCTATATGTCGAACAAGGTGAACAGGAGGGAGGTCTCTTATGAGCACAAGACCCTTGATTCGAAGTATCTTCTTGATATCCCGTTTGATATCCCCAACAAGATCAACGATCGTCTGAAAAAGGGGATGGCGGAGGAGAATATGGAGGATGTCTCCCTGATGGGGCAGAGGTCCTTCGTCAATTCTCTCCCTGGGGGCTACATCAATGGAAACAATATCTTCAATATGTTCAACAGTCTCGCTGTGGGATATCAGGACTCTTTGGATTTTGACGATCTCCCTATCCCATACGCCTGTGTCTCCACTAATGTTCTGGATGGAACTCAGAAGGTGCATACTTGCGGCTCGCTCCCTATGGCGATGAGGGCCAGTATGGCGATTCCGGGTGTCTTTACCCCGGTGGCGGAGGGGAATGAGGTGCTGGTGGACGGTGGTATGCTGAACAATTTTCCCGTCGATGTATGCAAGGCGATGGGGGCAGATATCATAATAGGTGTAAACCTTTCAGGTGGTCTTACCTCTGATAAGGAGAAGCTTCAGGCACTTCCGGGTCTTTTGGGACAGCTGTTTACCATTGTGACCAGCAATCAGGTACAGGAGCATGCCAAGATGTGTGACATATACCTGAATCCCAGCCTTAAAAAAGAGGGGTATGGGACAATGAGCTTCGACAAGAAGAGTATCAGGGAGATAACAGAGATAGGTTACCAGACGGCATTGGCCCAGAAGGGTGAGTTTGAGCAGCTGAAAAAGGAGCTTGAGGCGTATGGTCAGGATATGACCCAGCAATACCAGGCACCCAAGGCTGTCAATCTGGTGACAGAGAAGATCCAGATAGGAAACGTGGTGTGGACCGGTGTGAATGAAGAGGATGTCCCCTGGCTTATCAGAAAATCGAGGATGGATATCACCAAACCTCTATCAAAAGCAGATATAGACAGGCTGGTAGCTGTGTTCTACGGCACCAAAGTCTTCTCTAAGATTACCTACTATGTCCGCAAATGTGGACAGGACGGGTCCAAGTACGAACTGGAGTTTGTCTTCAAGCTGAATGAGCCCAACAGCTTTATGCTCGGCTTCAGGTTTGACTCTTATGAGACAGCGGCACTTGGATTCAGAGTGGCCTTGAATGAACAGAGGCTCAGAGGATTCAAAGCGAGCGTATCCACCAAACTCAGTTATAACCCTTGGGTCAGAGTTACAGGCTCGTATGCATTTGGTGCGTGGCCCAATCTGAATATAGAGTATTACCTTAAGAATAATGATATTGACATATATGCCCACGGAGAGCAGTTTGCAAATATCCGGAGCAACAGGCAGGATGTGAGGATATATCTGTCGCAGTTCTATTCGAAGAGTATCGGGGCCGGTGCCGGTTTGGATTTCCAGATGTACAGGACACCCAAGTTCCTCTCCTATACAGATGAAGCAAGTGTCGCTTTCGCCCCTGTAAATACACTTGGAGCTTACGCATATTTCGACTGGGATACCAGAGACAAGGATGTGTTTACCAATCAGGGTGTGGACCTGAACCTTTATGGCGTCTGGAACTTCTATCAGTTCGGAAACAGTGTTGTCGACTTCAATCAGCCTAAGAAACTTAAGCTGGGTCAGGCATATGGCAGTGTAGTATCCTATATTCCTCTGGGTAAGAGGTTCAATATCAGCCCTCAGGCTTATGCCGGCTTTGTCTTTGCCAAGGATGCATATTATTATAATGGCAAGCAGCCCATATATGACTATTTCGCCAATTTTATAGGGGGTGGAAATATGGCGGGGAGACATTTCCAGCAGGAGCTCCCTTTTGTGGGTGTAAACAAGGTGGAGTATGTCTACAACAATGTGATAATCCTCCGACTGGATCTCAGATGTATGGTCTTCAAGGATTTTTACCTGACAGCTATGACCAATTACCTCCACGATGCTACAGATTTCAGGCACTTCTTCAAGGAGGGATATTCTGACAATATATGGGGTGTCGGCATGCAGGCTGGATATGACAGCGCGATCGGCCCTATAAGTGTGGATGTCCATTGGGCAGACCATACCAATAAAGTAGGGGTGTTCTTTAATTTGGGGTACTATTTTTAGAGATGAAAGCAGAGGTGGACAAGAGGCAGCAGGCATTGGCCAGGATGGCGGCAATTTGCTCTCGGAGGGAGTATTGCACCGCAGATATAAGGGGCAAGCTCAAAAAATATGAGCTCTCTGAAGAGGTAGTGGACGGGATTATCGGAGAACTGCAGCGGGAGAAATATCTCTCAGACCAGAGATACGCCGCTGCCTATGCGAGGGACAAAGGCTCTCTGGCAGGGTGGGGCCCTAAGAAAATTGCCTTCCACCTGAGGGCAAAAGAGATAGCTCCGGAGGTGATAAAAGAGGCTATGAGGGAGATAGACGTGCAGAGGGCTGAGCAGAAGATGGAGGAGGTCCTCCTCCGCAAATGGAAATCCCTCTCCCGGGAGGAGGATCTCGGAAAGAGGAGGATGAAAACGGTTAAATTTGCCCTTGGACGGGGGTACTCATACGAAGAGGTGTGGGATTTCGTCAAGGGGCTGGAACAATAGATAAATAGGTATGATTACATTAGAGCAAATTAAAGATTTGCATCAGCGTCTGGATACGCTGGGGAGGTGTCTTTGACGTCGATTCGAAGAGAGTCGAGGTAGAGGCATCGCAGGCAAAAACTACAGAAGCTGGGTTTTGGGATGACCCCAAAGGGGCAGAGAAGTTCCTGAAAGAGCTATCTGCATTGAAATATTGGGTTACATCGTATGATGAGATTGCCTCATTGTACTCAGATTTGGAGGTTCTTCTCGATTTTGCGAAAGATGATCCGAGTGTTGAGGGTGATGTAGACTCGCAGTACGGCTTGCTTATGGGTAAGGTAGAGGATCTCGAGGCCCGCAATATGCTCGGAGAGGAAGGTGACAATCTTGGAGCCATCCTCAAGATCAATTCTGGGGCCGGCGGCACGGAGTCCAATGACTGGTCCTCTATGCTTATGAGGATGTATATCAGATGGGGGGAGAGAAACAGTTACAAAGTCAGAGTGGCAGACGTGATAGATGGGGATGAGGCTGGTATAAAATCGGTTACCATGGAGTTTGAGGGTGAATTTGCCTTCGGTTATCTGAAGGCCGAGAGCGGTGTTCACCGTCTGGTCCGTATCTCTCCATTCAATGCACAAGGTAAAAGGCAGACCACATTCTCTTCCGTTTTTGTATATCCGCTGGTAGATGATACCATCGAGATAGAGATCAATCCGGGGGACTTGGAGTGGGATACATACCGCTCGTCCGGTGCTGGTGGACAGAATGTTAACAAAGTGGAGACAGGTGTCCGTGTAAGGCATATCCCGACAGGTATAGTTGTAGAGAATACCGAGACCCGTTCGCAGCTTGACAACAGACAGAACGCACTCCGTATATTGAAATCACATCTGTATGACCTGGAACTCAAGAAGAGACAGGAGAAGCAGGCTGAGCTCGAGGGGCAGAAAAAGAAGATCGAGTGGGGCTCGCAGATCAGAAGCTATGTCCTCCACCCATATAAGATGGTGAAGGACCTCCGTACCGGATATGAAACATCAGATACACAGGGTGTTCTTGATGGAGATTTGAATGCATTTATAAAAACATATCTAATGGAAGGATAACCATGAAAAAGCTACTCTTTACAATTCTTCTTTTGTTCACTTGTGTATTTGCTTTCGGGCAAGCCCTTGAGATATCCCTTCAAGGTGGGATCAAAGAGGTTCCCAGCGATCTTGATGCAAGGGTCTACAGCCCTGTCAAGGATCAGAACGACAGGAGCTGTGCATTGATCAAGGTTAGTGTTACCAATACCTTGAAAAACCCTCTGACTCTTGATGTTAGAGGATTGGGTGTTACCAAGAGGGAGGAGAGGGAGAATGGAGAGATATGGTTCTATGTCCCCTATCAGGTAAAGAACCTTTCGTTCAGGTGTCAGGATTATAACGATATTCCGATCATCCCTGTCCAATTGAAAGAGGCTACAGTCTATACCTTGAAATTCCAAACATCTGTCCTCGCCCAGACAGTCTATCAGGTGCAGATGTCGAGCAACTATCTGAAAATCATAGTAAATGTGCCTGGAGCTACTGTCTCTATAGGCAAGACTACCAATTATGAGAAACTGACCAGAACCCTGAGCGAGACCCTTTTCAGGGAGAGGCTCGATTATGGGGAGTATTTCTATAAGGTATCACACCCACTATATACAGACTATACCGGCAGTGTGGTTGTAGGAGAGAGCATGAAAGATGTTGTTGTCAATATGAAACCATCCTACAGTTACCTCTCTGTAAGTTCAAACCCGAGTGGGGCGACACTGTTCGTTAATGGGGAGAGGAAAGGGGTGACCCCTTGCAAATTGGATGAGCGCTATCCCAAAGGGAGTGTGAATATCTCTCTTCAGATGAATGATTACTATGCTTTGAGTCAGAGTGTCTCGGTAGTGGGTGATGGAGGGACACAGATGGTAAATCTCACCCTCAAGCCACAGTTTGCCACAGTTACCCTCACCTGTAAAGATCCCAAGGCCGAAATTTGGGTTGATAACGAAAAGAAAGGTGTAGGTAGTTGGACAGGGCGTGTCAGCACCCTCTCGCAACAACACCTCGTGACAGTCAAGAGGGAGGGTTATCAGTCCCAGGAGGTGGCACTTGATGTCTCCGATGGGGCGATGGTGACACAGGAGATTGTCGCACCCATTCCCCTATATGGGATGCTCAATGTGGAGAGTGCTCCGGACCTTGCTATAGTTAAGGTGGATGGCAAAAATGTAGGTACAACCCCCCTGTTGACCAAACTTCTTGCTGGCAAACACAAAATTGAGATTGTAAAAGAGGGTTATAAGCCCCACACCCAGGATATCGTAATAGAGCACAACAAAGAGTTGTCGCTCAATAAACCACTTGTCAAGCAAGCTGTTGCTAAAGTTGCCGGTGCATCCGATTATGGTATCGAGATGGTCTATGTGCAAGGGGGTGCTTTCCAGATGGGGAGTAATGATGGCGGTTCTAACGAAGAACCGGTTCATAGTGTAACCCTTGATGATTTCTATATCGGGAAATATGAAGTGACTCAGGCACAGTGGAGAGCAGTGATGGGGTCAAATCCAAGTTACTTCAAAGGGGATAGCTATCCGGATAGCCTTCCGGTAGAGATGGTTTCCTGGGATGATGTGCAGGAGTTTATAAAGAGGCTTAATGCAATAACGGGCAAGACCTACCGTTTACCGACCGAAGCTGAGTGGGAATATGCAGCCCGAGGGGGGAATAAAAGTAAAGGATATGAATATTCAGGTAGTGATAAAATAGGAGATGTAGCATGGTATGAAGTAAATTGTATAGACGCATATACAATACGCGGCACAAATCCTGTAGGGACCAAGAAACCTAATGAATTGGGTATCTATGATATGAGTGGTAATGTTTGGGAATGGTGTCAGGACTGGTATGGTAGTTACAGCAGTTCCCCTCAAAAGAATCCTCAGGGTCCATCGTCTGGTACTCATCGCATTTTTCGTGGCGGCGCTTGGGACTGTGAGGACCTCATGTGTGGCTCTACACGTCGCATCGACGCCCCCCCAGACGGCAGGAAACATTTTCTGGGTTTCCGTCTTGTTCTTTGTCCTTAGGTATAGTTTCTGTCACGACGCAGAGTTTTCTCTGGTGTTTTCTTGCGTCGAGTCATGAAAGACACAATAAAATAAAACTGACCCCGGGATTTATTTCGAGGTCAGTTCTGTTTTTATGCAGATTTTAGCAGATGTCGCTTATAGACCGAGTTTCTTGAAGAAGTCGTTTCCTTTATCATCTACAAGGATGAATGCAGGGAAGTCAACCACGTTGATTTTCCAGATAGCCTCCATACCAAGTTCTGGATACTCTACACACTCGATGCTCTTGATGTTGTTCTGAGCAAGGATAGCTGCAGGGCCACCGATAGAGCCAAGGTAGAAACCGCCATATTTGTGGCAAGCGTCAGTTACCTGCTGGCTTCTGTTACCTTTGGCAAGCATAATCATGCTACCGCCGTGGCTCTGGAACAAGTCCACGTAAGAGTCCATACGACCAGCTGTTGTAGGGCCCATTGAACCGCAAGGCATTCCCTCTGGAGTCTTGGCAGGACCAGCATAGTAGATAGGGTGATCTTTAAGGTATTGTGGCATCTCCTCACCTCTGTCAAGACGCTCTTTGATCTTAGCGTGAGCGATGTCGCGACCTACGATAATAGTACCGTTAAGGCTTAGACGGGTAGATACAGGGTATTTTGAAAGCTCTTTAAGGATCACTGACATAGGCTGGTCAAGATTGATTTTTACAGCCTCACCTTCACCTGCGTTGCGAAGTTCTTCAGGGATCAGGCGTGATGGATTGTCATCAAGTTTCTCAATCCAGATACCCTCTTTATTGATTTTGGTCTTGATGTTACGGTCAGCAGAACAGCTTACACCCATACCTACACGGCAGCTTGCACCGTGACGTGGAAGACGGATGATACGAACATCGTGAGCAAAATATTTACCACCGAACTGTGCACCCAAACCGATCTTGTAAGCCTCCTCAAGAACTTGTTTCTCAAGCTCTACATCGCGGAATGCACGACCGCTCTCATCACCTGTAGTAGGAAGATTGTCGTAGTATTTGCAAGATGCAAGTTTTACGGTAAGTAGGTTTCTCTCTGCAGATGTACCACCAATCACGAAAGCGATGTGATAAGGAGGGCAAGCTGCAGTACCGAGAGTTTTCATCTTACCTACAAGGAATGGAACAAGGGTCTGAGGGTTAAGGATAGCTTTTGTCTCCTGATAAAGGTATGTTTTGTTGGCTGATCCACCACCTTTTGTTACACATAGGAAGTGATACTCATTGCCTTCGCAAGACTCGATGTCGATCTGTGCAGGGAGGTTACATTTGGTATTAACCTCGTCATACATATTAAGAGGGGCATTCTGTGAGTAACGGAGGTTCTCCTCAGTGTATGTTTTGTAAACACCAAGTGAAAGTGCCTCTTCGTCACAGTAGCCGGTCCACACCTGCTGACCTTTCTCACCGTGGATGATAGCTGTACCTGTATCCTGGCAGAATGGAAGTTTGCCTTTGCAGGCTACCTCAGCATTGCGAAGGAATGTAAGAGCTACATATTTATCGTTTTCTGAAGCCTCAGGATCATTAAGAACCTTGGCCACCATTTCATTGTGCTCAGGACGCAACATGAATGACACATCGCGGAAAGCTGTATTTGCCATCACTGTAAGACCCTCTTCAGCCACCTTAAGAATCTCGTGACCTTCAAATTCAGATGTACTTACATATTTCTCTGAACCGGGGATTTTGTAGTATTCAGTCTTGTCTTCGCCAAGCTGAAACATAGGTGCGTATTTGAAACTCATAATGTATATTTTATATGTTTTTTGTCTAATTCCACAAAGGTATTAATTTTTTAGATAACTGTACCTGCAAGTTCACCGGTGTGGCTGCCATTTTTGATGGTCCAGACACCATTTACGAATACGTGTTCGATACCGGCGTTGAATTTGTGAGGATCCACGAAGCTTGACAGGTCGATAATGGTCTCAGGGTTGAATACCACGATGTCGGCAGCGTAGTTAGGGACAAGCAGACCTCTCTCTTTAAGGTGAAGTCTCGATGCAGGGAGTGCTGTAGCTTTGTGAACTGCGGTAGAGAGATCACATATCTTGTCTTCCCTTACATATTTGCCGAAGAAGCGTGTGAACGAACCGTATGAGCGTGGGTGAGGCATTGTCTCACCAAGAGGTCCCTCAGGTGAGTAAACACTGCCGTCTGAAGCTGGCATGCCGAGAGGATGTGACAGGAAGAGTCTTACATTGTCCTCGTGCATTGCGAAGCCGATGATATCCGGGTACAGTTTTTCGTCGATGAGCATTTTGCGGACAAATGGCCAAGGCTCCATGCCGGTCATCTCGCAGCACTCAACGAGGTTTTTGCCGATGAATTTTTTGTTCTCAGGGAGCTGGAAGCCCACTACCACTACGTTTTGGGGACCGCCGAGTCTCTTGAAGCGTGATTCAGCATATTTTCCGATCTCTGCAGCTTTCTTCTCGTCGATAAGACGGGCAAGAACCTCCTCATTGGATCCCTGGCGGTCTGCGAGTGGGATGAATGAGTTGAGGCCTGTTGAGAATGCGATATATGGGTAGCGGTCAAATGCCACATCGATACCTTCAGCACGTGCCTCCTCAATAAGTTTCAGCATAGCGGGACCTTTGTGCCAGTTGTTTGCGTTCTGTGCTTTAAGGTGGGAGATCTGTAGGCGTACACCCGATTTGCGTGCAATGGCAATGGCCTCTTTGATAGATTGTTCCACGCGGTCATCTTCGTTGCGCATATGGATGGCGAAAAGACCATCTTTGGCTGCCACCACTTTACAAAGTTCCACAAGCTCCTCGTCAGTGGCGTATGAGCCTGGGGCGTATTCTAAGCCGCAGCTAAGACCGATACAGCCGGCATCCATCTCGTCTGCAAGAATACCTTTCATCTTGTCCAGCTGTGCAGCTGTAGCTGCTACAGCATTGTCACCGACTACGGCGGAGCGGAGCTGCCCCTGTCCTGTGTATGAACCGTAGTTGATGCCTATTTTATTTTTGCGGAGAGCATCATAGAAGCCGTCAACATCCTGCCAGAATGGATATCCGTGGCGGATGGTGTCCTTCTTGGTTTTGAAATATGCGTCTGAGTATGGAAATGGAGAGTCTCCACAGTTGCCACCTATGTCGGTGGTGACACCCTGGAAGATACGGCTGTCACCTTTAGGTGCAACGAGCAGATTGGTGTCGGTGTGGGAGTGGATGTCTACAAAGCCTGGAGATACTGCCAGACCATGTACGTCCAGAATGTTGTCGGCGTAGTTGCCAAGGTTTCCGATAGCGGCTATCTTGCCGTTTTTGATGCCGACATCACCGATGATGGGAGCTTTGCCGTCACCTGTATAGACTGTACCATTCTTGATGATGGTGTCAAATGGGTTGTTGGTGCGAATTCTGGTTCCTCCGTAGAAACCAATTCCTAATGCTCCGGCAGCGATGGCTCCAGTCTTTAGGAATGATCTTCTTGAGATTTTTTCAGCCATATCTTTATTGTTTTACTAATTGTGATTTCAAATTTTCTGTGTAGTATGTCTCCATCCCTCCGTCAGCGGTCCCATAGATGAGATACCCTTTCAGGTCGGGTCTTGATGCAAGGAAAGATTTTGCCTCTTCCAGCCCGATTACCATACAGTATGTGGCGTATGCGTCGGCCAGAGATGCATTATGGGCGATAATGGTGGCGCTCAGCAGGTTGTGCTTTACTGGGTAGCCGCTTACCGGATCAATGGTGTGTGAGAACTTCTGCCCCTGTTCAATGAAGTACTTGCGGTAATTGCCAGAGGTGACAATCCCCACATCTGAAACCTCTATAACCCCAGTAAGGCTTTTACCCGCCTCCATATTGCCATCTTCTGGTGTATCCACCCCTATTTTCCATAAATTGCCCGAAGGGTTCACCCCACGGCAGTAGATCTCCATACCCACCTCCACCAGATAATTACATATGCCAATTCTGTCAAGTTCCGAGGCCAGTACATCGCAAGAGTATCCTTGAGCTATGGCGTTGAAATTGAGCTTGAAACGTGGGTCTGACTTTATCAGTTTCCCGTCACAGATGGTACCTTTGTCCATCCCGACAAATTGTAGTATGCTGTCTATTTTATGTTGTGTTACAGCATCCCTGTTCTGGAATCCGAAGCCCCAAATGTCAAATAGCGGTGCAGCAGAAGGATCAAACTTGCCTTCGGTTTCAAGCCAGATATCTGATGATACCTTGAACATCTCTTCAAAAAGTTGGTTTACCTCGAGGTCAAGGTTGGCGTTGGCCTTGGAAAGGATGGACCCTTTGTTGTAACCGGAGAGGGAGTTGTCGATCTCCAGCAGAAGCTTGTCCATAACTCTCTTTAGTGAGTCCGGTGATATTTTTACTTTATTCCCCAGAGAGTCGCAAGTGGAGTATGTGACATTGTACGTGCCTCCTTGGGCAAATCCTGTAACCTTGTAATACTGACTATTTGTTTGACAACCAGTCAATATGGTGATTAAAAAAATGATATGGATATAGAGCTGTTTCATTTTTACCGGTGATGGCACGATTTTAGTACAAATTTAGAAAAAAATGTTCATCTTTGTAAGATGAATAGTAGATGTAAGATGATAAAAAGATTTTTATTTGCGTTAGCTACATTTGTTGTGGCCTTTTCCGTGCTTGGTTCATGTAAAAAAAATAAAGAGGAAGAAAGGGACTACATGACTGGTTCTGTGAGATTTGAGTTTCCTGAATATTGTCTGGTAGGAGCTACAATAGAATCATATTGTACGGGTATCACTAATCCATCGGATGTTAAATATTGCTGGGTTTCTTCTTCCCTTCTGGGAAAAGATACACTTTTCTCACAATCAGTTACTTTTCATATCCCTGATTCTGCAGGCTCCTATTCGGTAACGGCTATGGCTATAGCCGACGGGTATTATACCAGTTCTGTGATAGCAAAAGTTACTGCCATTGACCCTGATGTGAATGATGGTTCTATCTCAGGCCTTAAAACATCGGAACTTACATTTGTGGATACTCGTGATGACAAGACATACATGTATGTGACAATAGGAAACCTGGATTGGATGGTCGAGAATCTTGAGTATGGTGATATTGAGGGTGCTCCAGTGGGAGTAGCATTTTATCAGCAGGACGTTTTGAGAAATATCTTTGGTACCTTGTATTCATGGAATGATGCAACCGGTGGCCAGACAGGAAGCGGTCTTGGTGGTGGCCCTCAAGGTGTATGCCCTGAAGGGTGGACTATCCCCACGAATGAGGATTGGGAAGATCTTGCCACTGTTATTAATGGTGGAGAAACAGTTAAGTTCAACCAAAGTTGGGAAGGACTTGCGGAACATTTGGCAGTTGAGGCCAAGTTCAAT
The DNA here is from genome assembly GCA_045644725.1 of Candidatus Coprenecus sp. Taxonomy (GTDB): domain Bacteria; phylum Bacteroidota; class Bacteroidia; order Bacteroidales; family UBA932; genus CAAGNP01. The sequence goes on from JAZRHK010000024.1 coordinate 28,795, forward strand.
GGCGAAAGGATGTGGCCATATGCCCCTAAGTTCGAAAAGAAGAATACATATGGCTGGAATGCCATCCCTTGTGGACACTCTACCGAGAAATACACCAGGTTCAGACACCTTCTGGAGTATGGTATGTGGTGGAGTTGTGGAGAGAGCGACGGTAAAGGCCAATACAGATATATTTACTACAATACAAATGCGATGCCTTCACATGCAGTAGACAAAGATGATTTTGGCGCATCTGTACGTTGTGTGAGAAAAATTAACCAATAAACTATACAATTATGGGAAAAAGTAAAAAATCTACATGGGTAATAGTTCTTGCAGTTGCAGCAGTGCTATTTTTTTGGGTAAAAGGTGTTTACAATAACATGGTAACCCTAGATGAAGGTGTTCAGACAGCTTGGTCACAGGTGGAGAACGTTTATCAGAGAAGAGCTGACCTTATCCCTAACCTTGTAAATACTGTCAAAGGTTATGCGCAGCACGAATCAGCAACATTGGAAGGTGTTGTTAATGCAAGGGCAAAGGCTACACAGATTACTGTAGATCCTGAGAATCTTACCCCTGAGTCATTGGCAAAATTCCAGAAAGCACAGGGTGAACTTTCAAGTGCACTTGGTAAATTGCTCTCAATCACAGAGAACTATCCAGATTTGAAAGCTAATGAGAATTTCTTGCAGCTACAGGCCCAATTGGAGGGTACAGAGAACAGAATTACTGTTGAGAGACAGAAATTTAACGAGACTGCAAGGGAGTACAATACTACTATCAGAAAATTCCCTAACAATATCCTATCTGGAATGTTCGGCTTCGAGAAGAAAGCATATTTTGAGGCAGAGGAGGGAGCAGAACGTGCACCTGAAGTAGTATTCTAATGAAAAGGTTCCTTTTTCTTGTATTATTGGGTTTGAGCTTTGTAGCTCAAGCTCAAATTCCATCCAAACCATCCACAGAGGATGCAGTTCATGATCTGGCGGGACTATTTACCCCAAGCCAAAGGGCTGAACTGAATGATCGTCTGATTGCCTTTGCTGACACTACCACTAATAGGATAGTTGTGGTGACCGTATTGGATATGGGCGGGATGGATGCATCTGAGTTTGCATACAAGCTTGGCGAGAACTGGGGTATAGGCGATGCCAAATTCAATAACGGTATCGTGATCCTTGTCAAACCCAAGACAGAGGACTCATACGGAGAAGTATTCATCGCTGTAGGATATGGCCTGGAGGGAGCATTGCCAGATGCTACCGCTTCAATGATTGTCAATAGGGAGATGGTCCCCAAGTTCCAGCAGGGGGATATCTATGGTGGTGTAAAGGCTGCTGTTGATATTATCCTCCCGATTATAGCAGGTGAGTATTCTGCTCAAGAGTATGAAGAGTCCGGTGAGGGTGGACTTGGCGCTGCAGTCATTGTCATTGTGGTGTTCTGCCTTATCCTTTATTTCTTGAGCAAGAAAGGGAAGGGAAGTGGCAACAGCGGTTCCAGAACAGGTGGTGGACCTACCATTATCACTACTCCGCGCTTTGGTGGTGGAAGATCGGGTGGCAGTTTCAGCAGTGGCTCATTTGGTGGCGGCTCCTTCGGTGGCGGTGGCGGTTTCAAAGGTGGCTTCGGCGGCGGATCTTTCGGTGGCGGTGGAGCTGGTGCTAAGTGGTAGAAGATCTGTTCTAAATATACAACAAACCCCTCTGGATATCCGGAGGGGTTTGTTGTTTGATAGTGATTGAGTCTTATTCCTCTTTGTCAAATGCTTTGACTATTTTGGTTACAAGTGGGTGGCGGACTATATCTTCGGTGCCGAAGTTTATCACTGCTATCCCTTTAATGTTCTTTACCAGCTCCACGCCGCGTAGTAGGCCGGAGTCGTTCTTGTGGGGGAGGTCAATCTGTGATGCGTCACCGGTGACTATAAATTTGGCATCGCGACCCATGCGGGTAAGGAACATCTTCAACTGGCCTATGGAGGTATTCTGGGCCTCGTCAAGAATTACAAAAGCACTGTCCAGTGTCCTTCCCCTCATATATGCAAGTGGTGCAATCTGTATGATCCCCTCTTCCATAAGGGCCTGTAGCTTTTTAGGGTGAATCATATCCCTCAGTGCATCGTAAAGGGGCTGTAGATATGGATCGAGTTTGTCTTTCAGATCTCCAGGGAGGAATCCGAGTCTTTCTCCAGCTTCTACAGCAGGTCTGGTGAGTATTAGCTTTTTGACCTCCTTGTTTTTGAGAGCTCTGACAGCCAAGGCAATAGCAGTGTATGTTTTACCTGTTCCGGCTGGGCCAAGTGCAAAAAGAAGGTCGTTTTTATAATACTCGTCCACGAGCCTTTTCTGGTTTCTGGTACGGGCCTTTATCACTTTTCCGTCGTTACCATAGACTATATTATAAGTATCTTCCGGCATGGAGAGATCATCCTGGTTTACCTCAGGAAAGTTTTCATAATCAAAGAGTCTGTCCACATCGTCCTCATTGAGGTTTCTCTTCCTCTGTCTGATCTCTATCAGGGTGTTGAGCCTCTCCTCGAAAAGTTTTATATCCTTTTCACCACCTTCAAGATATATGTCAGATCCTCTTGCCACAATTTTCAGTTTGGGGAAGTATCTTTTTATCCTGTCAAGTATCCTGTTATTGACCCCGTAAATCTCCATAGGGTCCATCTCCTCAAGTGTAATAGTCTTCTCTTTATTTGCCATATTGTATTTTCTCTCTGAGTCTGTTGTATGTATCTACCATATTCTGGTATTCGTAGCTATTTGTGAAAAGTTCTGGTCTCCCGATAAAGTCCCGTATGGGGAATGTGGTGTAGTTTCTCTCAAATCTTCCTCCTCTGGCACACCATAACCAAATGGGCTCTCCTGACAATATCCTGCATCCCAGGCTATCTTTCACTATACTGACCACAAATATAAACCCTATCTGTGTATTTTTTGCACTCATATTGGAAATATAATTTCCCAAAGAGTAGGCAGTAATGCTTTTTATCTCCCCTTCTGGATTTTCTACAACCCTTATGGGCTGGACAACATGTGGATGGCTCCCTATAATCATATTGACGCCATGTTTATATAGAAACTCTTCCCAATTTCTTTGCTGTGCAGATTCTTCAGTAGAGTACTCTATTCCCCAATGTGGCAGTGCAATAATCATGTCTGCCTCTGCCATGATGGCCCTGTTTATGGATTTGATTACTGAAGTGGTATCCATTCTGCTGACAACTGCTTTACCCGCTGCCATGTTTGTTCCATATGTGAAATTGATAAATGCACATTTAATCCCTTTTATATCAGTAATATATGGGTACAGGGTGTCCATATCGGCCCTATTGCGGTAGACACCTGTGTAGGGGATGCCCAACTGGCTGTATGCATCGCTGCTCTTTTCAAATCCTGATTGCCCTTTGTCGAATATGTGGTTGTTGGCACAAAGAAAAAGGTCTACCCCTGCATCAGCAGTGGCGCGGGCCAGTGATTGTGGAGCTGAGAAGGTGGGGTATCCGGTGTATGGTGGGAGGCCGCATACGAACTCCATATTGGCTACAGCAAAATCTGCCTCTGAGAGTATATCCTTAGTATACTTGAAGTAAGATGAATAGTCATACGATTCGGGCAGCAGAGTGTCTCTCCCGTTGATTCTTGCGTGTTGGAGCTGGCGCGTGTGCTGCATCACATCCCCTATGAAGGCAATTGTGATAGTGTCCTGTCCGAAGCATGCTGCGGAAACTGCCAAATAGAGGAGAACTGCGATAATCTTTTTCATCCTAGTGTCTGATGATATTTTGTGCAATGGCCAGATTCTCAAAACCGAGCCTGATCTTCAGCCACCCTTTGAGCCTTTCCAACTCCTCCTCCTGGATCTTTTTGTCTGAATTTATAATTACAATAATCTGCTCTTTAGGGTCAAATGTATATATGTCCACTTGTGCACCTCGGGCGATGGAAAATCCGGTAATTTCAGGGTGTTGGGCCAGGATCTCCTTGGCTATCTGACCGTAAGGGAGTTCTTTTCCTTTGATGGAAGCAAGTTCCTTTTCCATTTTGGAAATAAGTTCTTCTCTCCTGCGAATCTCCTGCTCATTTCTGTCCATTAGGCTCTTAACCACTTCTTTCTCAGTAATGTTGTCTTTGGCGGAAGTGATGCTCTGTTGTATCTGGATCTGTTCACGTGGGATTCCCATGGCCTCACCATTGCGAAGCAACGACTCAATCTCAGCTTCAGACAATGTCTCACCTGCCAGGGATATTTTCAGCATCGGCGGTTTGTTGTGGTGAGATATGCTGTAGTCGAAAATATATGCTTTGCTCAAAGTTCTGTTGGCTTTAACGAATTGCTTGGCATTAAGGTCGAAGCGGTTCTCCTTTATGGTGGTTACCGCTGAGTAGACACTGGGGACAATAAGGATAAGCATTACCAGCGATATGGTGCGATTTACCCTCCGTTGGACACTGGGGTCGGCAAAATGCTGGACGGGGTATTTAAGTGCCTTTACCATTATAAATGCAGCCATGGCGATGAATACGCTGTTTATGAAGAAAAGGTACAGGGCACCCACAAGGTATTTGATCTGCAGGGTAGCCAGACCATAGCCGGCAGTACAAAGTGGAGGCATCAATGCTGTGGCAATGGCTACACCGGAGAATACTGTCCCTTTTTGTTTGTTGCTTATCTCAATGATGCCAGCCAATCCTCCGAAAAGGGCTATCAGTACATCATAAATGGTAGGATTGGTTCTTGCGTCCAGTTCGGTGGTGGTTTCCAACTCCAGCGGGGAGATTATGAAGTATATGGTAGATACCATCATGGAAATTATCACCATATAGAGAAGATTTGCCGCCGCTTTCCTTAGGAACTGGCTATCGTTTACACCGAGACTGTACCCTATCCCAATTATAGGGCTCATTAGTGGGGAGATCAGCATGGCGCCTATTATCACTGCAGTGGAATTCACATTCAGCCCTATGGAAGCTATGAAGATAGCGCAGGCCAATACATATGCATTTGGTCCGCTGAGGTTTATATTCTTCCTGATGTAATCGCTTGCCGCAACTACATCTACATGCTCTGACAGTGAAACTATCTCCACGATTTTGTCCCATACGGACGAAAAAAACTTCCTTGCTCTGCTTTCCATATCAAGTCTCTTAAATATACGATTGTAAATATACATTTTTTTTGCCGATATGTCTAATTTTCCTACATTTGTTTGAAATAATAAAAAATGTGTTTGTTATGAAAATCGTAAGAATATTTTCGTTGTTCCTTATAGCAGCGACCATGTTGACTAGTTGTGACTTTTTCCGTTCGTTGGTAGGAAAGCCAACATCTAAAGATATTGAAAGGATGAGGATTGAGGCTCAGGCAAAAAAGCAGAGAGAGCTGGATTCAATCAATAGGGCAAAAGCAGATTCATTGGCTCTCATTGCAGCTATGGAGGCTGAGAAGAATGCCTTGAAAGACAGATTCTATGTTGTCTTGGGCAGCTTTAAAGTTCAGGGCAATGCAGAAAAAATGCATGCTTTTCTGGAGAAGAACAATTATACCCCCAGAACCATCAAGTTCAAGAACGGTTTTGAGCTTGTTTCCGCAGCGTCTTCAAACAATCTTCAGGAGGCATTGCGTATCCTTGATGAGTTGCTTGGCTATGAATATTGCCCTGAGGACGTATGGGTATATGATGTGAAACAGGGTCTACACGAATAATCAGTATAAAACGTATAAATATGAAAACTACAGCATTTACTCAGAGACATATTGATCTCGGTGCTAAAATGGTTCCATTTGCAGGCTACAATATGCCTGTGGAATATGTGGGTATTAACGAAGAGCACAATACCGTAAGAAATGGTGTCGGTGTTTTCGATGTTTCCCACATGGGCGAGATTTGGGTAAAAGGGGAAAATGCCCTTCCTTTCTTGCAGTATGTGACATCAAATGATGTGTCGGTATTGTATCCTGGTAAAGTTCAATATACATGTTTCCCTAATGGAAAAGGTGGTATCGTGGACGACCTTTTGATCTACTGTATAGATTCAGTTACTTATCTATTGGTTGTAAACGCAGCAAATACCGACAAAGACTGGGCTCATTTGTGTGAATATGCCCCAAAATTTGGCCTTACAGTAGGTAAAGAACTGTATAACGCATCAGACGAGATATGCCAATTGGCAGTTCAAGGCCCAAAGGCTCTTGAGGCTATGCAGAAAATATGTGACCAGAATGTGGTGGATATGGAATACTACACATTCAAGAAATTGAATATCGGTGGCATTCAAGACGCAATATTCTCTACTACAGGCTACACTGGTGCCGGTGGATGCGAGATCTATGTTGCTAATGAAGATGCAGACAAACTTTGGGAGGCTGTGTTTGCTGCAGGTGAAGAGTTTGGTATCAGACCAATCGGTCTTGGCGCACGTGACACTCTCCGTTTGGAGATGGGTTTCTGTCTGTATGGCAACGATATTGATGATACTACCTCTCCACTTGAGGCCGGTCTTGGCTGGGCGACCAAATTCAATGATGCAAAAGGTGATTTCATCGACAAAGAGTATCTTCTTGCACAGAAAGCTGAGGGTCTCAAACGCAAGCTTGTAGGTTTTGAACTAGTGGACAAAGGTGTTCCTCGTCACGGTTATCCTGTATGCGATGCTGAAGGAAATGAGATTGGTCAGGTTACTTCGGGAACTATGTCTCCATCTATGAAGAAGCCTGTGGGTATGGCTTATGTGGCAACCCCTTACAATAAAGTTGATTCAGAGATTTATATCAATGTGAGAGGCAGACTACTCAAAGCTAAAGTGGTTAAGACCCCTTTCTACAAGAAATAAAGTTTTAATTCGGAATATCAAAAAAAGGCCCCATTTTTGTGGGGTCTTTTTTTTGTTAAAATTGAAGCTTATATGAATTGTTTGAAATATACCGCAGCACTCATCCTCCTTGTAATGTCCAATGTCTCATTTGGGCAAACGGTAAATGTGGAGAGGAATCTTGTAAACCACGTAGAGTATCTTACATCAGATAATCTCAAAGGGAGAGAAGCTGGCAGTGAAGGGGAGATGCTGGCGGCAAAATATCTTTACGACCAGTTGAAAAATGCTGGAGTGGAGATGCTTTCAGGGGAAAATGGACAGGACTTCTATATTGTGGAAAACGGTGATTCTCTGAATTCCAGAAATATTGTTGGTATTGTTCAAGGCTATGATCCGGAGCTGAAGGATGAGTATATTGTGGTTGGAGCCAATATTGACAATATCGGCATGAATCTCCTCACTGTTGACGGAAAGGTGACTCCTCAGGTTTTTCCGGGGGCTGATGCCAATGCATCGGGGGTGGCCTGTCTCATTGAATTGGCGAAAAAGATATCTATGTCATCATTCATGTTCCGACGCTCGATAGTCTTTGTGGGATTTGGAGCCAAGGAGAAAGGTATGGCAGGTTCGTGGTACTTTATCAATAAGTCTTTCGGCCAAAAAGATGATATCTCCCTGATGGTGGATCTGAATATGGTAGGGAGAAGCGGACCATCAAATGCATTTACCTACTATACCTGTATTCCGAATGCAGACATTACCAATGCTGTCAACAGGGTATCTGACAGACTCTCATTTATGAATCCTCAGATGGGATCAGGAAGAGTCCCCACGTCAGATTATCTTGCATTCTATGAGCAGAACATACCGGTGGCCCTTTTCACTACAGGCCTGCATGCAGATCTCTATACGGTGAGGGACAATGCCGAATCTCTTGATTATGGCCTTATGGAAGGTGTATGTGAATACTTGTATGCTTTTGTGATGGATGTGGCGGCGATGGATACCAAGATTGAGGCCCCCATCAAGGGTGAGGAGAAGGATGGTGTGATGACCTATTCCCAATATGAAGTGGACAAGGCTCCAGAGTTCTTCAAAGGGGATGAGAGGCATTTTCTGGAGAATTGGGTATATGTATATCTCAAGTATCCTGACAGTGCCCGAATAATGGGTGTGCAAGGTGTGGTGAATGTTGAATTTGTGGTGGAGAAAGACGGTTCTGTTTCCAATGTGAAAGTGACTAGGGGTGTGGATGATGATCTTGATAGAGAGGCTGTGAGGGTAGTCTCTGCATCTCCAAAATGGAGACCTGCCATTAAGAATGGTGAAAAAGTGAGGGTGAAATATTCATTGCCTATAGAATTTAGACTCAAAAAGAGATAGGATATTCTCTTTTTTCATAACTTTGCCGAGATAGAATAGAACTACTATGGAATACAACTTTCTCGACATTGAAAAGAAATGGCAAGAGTATTGGGCCAAGAATCAAACTTATAAGGTAAATATCGATTCATCCAAACCGAAATACTACGTTTTGGATATGTTCCCTTACCCATCCGGAGCGGGTCTTCACGTAGGTCACCCACTCGGATACATCGCCAGTGACATATACAGCAGATTCAAAAGACTTCAGGGATTCAATGTGCTTCACCCTATGGGTTATGATGCATTCGGACTCCCTGCAGAACAATATGCTATCCAGACAGGTCAGCACCCTGCCACCACCACTGAAAAGAACATTGCCCGCTATAGGGAGCAGATGGACCGTATCGGCTTCTCGTACGACTGGTCACGTGAGGTGAGGACTTGTGATCCCGAATACTACAAATGGACCCAATGGGCATTCCTCAAAATGTTTGACCATTGGTACAATAAGGACTCAGAAAAGGCTGAGCCTGTGTCAGAACTTGTGGCTATCTTTGAGAAGGAAGGTAATGGTACAGTAAATGCGGCTTGCGGTGAAGTGGAAATTTTCTCTGCAGATGAGTGGAACTCGTTTGATGAGAAGACCAAAAGCGACATCCTTATGAAGTATCGTATCGCTTATCAGGGTGAGACATCTGTGAACTGGTGCCCTGCACTGGGGACAGTACTTGCCAATGATGAGGTTAAGGAGGGGTATTCTGTAAGGGGTGGTCACCCAGTGGAGCAGAAGAAGATGAAACAGTGGCAGCTCAGGGTATCTGCATACGCCGAGAGACTGCTGTCAGAACTGGAAGATCTTGATTGGACCGACTCACTTAAAGAGATGCAGAGAAACTGGATCGGCAAATCCCAGGGTGCTGAGATGATTTTCAAAGTGTCAAACGGCACTCAAGAGTACGATGTTACTATTTTTACCACCAGAGCAGATACAGTGTTCGGTGTTACATTCATGGTACTTGCCCCGGAGAGCGAATGGGTGGATCTTCTAACCACACCGGAGCAGAAAGAGGCTGTGGAAGAGTACTTGAATATGGCCAAGAAGAAGACTGAGAGGGAGAGAATGGCCGAGACCAAAAAGGTTACAGGTGTCTTCTCAGGTTCTTATGGTATCAATCCATTGACTGGTGAAAAAGTTCCTGTATGGATCTCTGAATATGTACTTGCCGGTTATGGTACAGGTGCGATTATGGGTGTTCCTGCACACGACAGCAGAGACTACGCTTTCGCGAAACACTTTGACCTCCCTATTATCCCATTGATCGAGGGTTGCGACGTATCAGAGGAGAGCTTTGATGCCAAAGAGGGTATCATGTGCAACTCAGGCTTCCTAAACGGTATGTCTGTTAAAGAGGCGATCCCTGCAGCCATCGACAAAGTGGAGGAGATGGGTATCGGAAAGAGAAAGGTAAATTACAGATTGAGAGATGCGATTTTCTCAAGGCAGAGATACTGGGGTGAACCATTCCCTGTATATTTCAAGGACGGTGTTGCGGTAGCAATGGATGAGAGCAAACTTCCATTGGAACTCCCTGAGGTGGACAAATTCCTCCCAACAGAGGCAGGTGAACCTCCATTGGCACGAGCCAAAGACTGGAATTATGAAGGTTACCCTATCGAGATGAGTACCATGCCCGGTTTTGCAGGTAGCAGCGCTTACTATCTCAGATATATGGATCCTCACAATTCTGAGGCACTTGTAAGCAAAGAGGCTGATGAGTACTGGCGCAATGTTGACTTGTATATAGGTGGTACAGAGCACGCCACAGGCCACTTGATCTACTCCCGTTTCTGGAACAAGTTCCTTTACGATTTGGGATGCGTATGTGAGAAGGAGCCATTCAAGAAACTCATCAACCAGGGAATGATCCAGGGGCGTTCGAATTTTGTATACAGAATCAAGAATACCAATACGTTTGTTTCATATGGTCTTAAAGATCAGTATGATACTACTGAGATTCACGTGGATGTGAATATTGTGGACCACGACAGACTCGATCTTGAAGCATTCAGGAACTGGATGCCCGATTATGCAAATGCCGAGTTCATCCTTGAGGATGGCGAGTATATTTGCGGCTGGGCAGTGGAGAAGATGAGCAAGTCCATGTTCAATGTGGTGAACCCGGACAATGTATGTAACGACTACGGCGCAGACACATTGAGGATGTATGAGATGTTCCTTGGTCCACTTGAGCAGTCAAAACCTTGGGATACAAAAGGTATCGACGGTGTCCACAGATTCCTTAAAAAACTCTGGAGACTGTACTTCAAGGGAGATGAGTATCTTGTAAAGGATCAGAAGGCGACACCTGCAGAGTTGAAGGTGCTCCATAAACTCATCAAGAAAGTGCAGACAGATATTGAGTCTTTCTCATTCAATACATCGGTCAGTGCCTTCATGATTGCCATTAATGAGCTTTCGGATCTCAAATGCTGCTCTAAAGAAGTTCTGGAGCAAGTTGTAATTCTTCTTTCTCCATTTGCACCACACATCAGTGAAGAGTTGTGGGAGGCACTTGGCCATACTGAGAGTGTTACTTTTGCTTCATATCCAGAATATGTGGAGGCATATACAGTTGAAGATTCATTTGAATATCCTGTCTCATTCAATGGCAAGATGAGGTTCAAGATCAATCTGTCAAAGTCACTTTCTCCAAAAGAGGTGGAGGCTGCTGTACTTGCTGATGATAATACAGCCAAATATTTGGCAGGTGCAGCTGTCAAGAAGATAATTGTAGTCCCTTCAAAGATTATTAATATCGTTTGTTAAAGTGAAAAACGAGAAATTAAAACTGATAAAGGAGTATATACTCATATCAATAGGGGCATTTCTCTATTGTTGGAGTTGGACATCCTTCCTTATTCCCAACGGGATCTCTGGAGGAGGTGTGACAGGTATGGCAACAGTCATACAGTATGCTACAAATGGATTTATCCCCGTTTCATACTCATACCTTCTCATTAACGCTGCTCTGGTGATAATGGGAACTATAGTGCTGGGGAAAGGATTTGGTGCCAAAACAATATACTCCATTATATTCTCATCCATTATGTTGAGAGTGCTTCCTGATTTGATTCCTTGGTCTTCAGATATTCAGGAGCCATTCATCAATGCTCTTCTTGGCGGAGCGATAGGTGGCGTCGGTATCTATATGATATTCATACAGGGAGGTAGCACAGGCGGTACAGATATCATTGCCCTTATAATAGGAAAGTATAAGGAGGTATCCCCAGGCACAGTATTCATGTGGTGTGACCTGATCATCATAGGCTCTATAATATTTCTCCCTGACAAAGGTTTACAGGATGTGGTTTATGGCTATATTCAGATGGTATCGTTCACCTATATATTGGATATGTTGCTGACAGGAAACAAACAGTCAGTCCAGATTTTGATATTCTCTTCCAAATATACGGAGATAGCAGATACTTTAGTCCACCAGAGAGATAAAGGTGTTACAGCTTTGAACGCTACAGGCTGGTACTCTCAGGCAGAAAGCAAGGTTCTGCTGGTAGTGGTGAGAAAATATTATTTGTCGGAGGTGATGAAGACCATAAAAGAGATAGACGACAAGGCCTTCACTTCGGTAACTCAGGTTCAAAGTGTCTACGGACAAGGCTTTGACCAGATAAAAGCAGGAGGAAAAATACAATGGAACAAAAAATCAAAAGAATCTTAGGTATCCTGAAAGAGTATCTTATAATTACTCTTGGATTATTGTGCTATACAGCAGGATGGTGCATTTTTATCATCCCTCATGAGATGGTGGGTGGTGGCGTATCAGGTATAGGTGCCCTGATATATTACGCTACAGGTTTTCCTGTGAGCTACTCTTATTTCCTAATCAACTTTGTGCTTTTGGCAATTGCGTTGAAAGTTTTGGGCAAAGGGTTCGGGTTTAAGACTGTGTTTGCAATTTTTATGGCATCACTTTTCTTTAAGATACTTCCCGAAGTAATACCCCAAACATTCATTGATGAGATAGCCATCTCAAACGGCAAACTTATGTCAGCCATTATTGGTGGTGCCATCTCGGGTGTGGGTATTACACTGACATTTTCGCAAGGGGGTAGTACAGGAGGTACAGATATCATTGCCCTGATGATAACCAAGTACAGAAATGTATCACCCGGCAAAATAATACTATACCTGGACATTATTATTATTGCATCCTCTCTTCTGCTTCCAAATGACCTTAATATGGGTGCCAAGTTTGCGAATGTTGTGTATGGATATATGGTGACAGGACTATGTGCCAGTACATTGGATCTTCTCCTTTCGGGAATGAAGCAATCAATCCAGATGTTCATATTCTCAAAAAACTATGCAGCTATAGCAGACAGGATCTCAAATGAGCTTCGCAGAGGTGTGACTGTCCTGGATGGTCAAGGATGGTTCTCCAAACAGAACGGAAAGGTGCTTCTTGTGATAGCCAAAAAGACAGATATGAACTTCCTGTACAAGATAGTAAAGGAGGAAGATAAGGATGCATTTATGTCAGAAGGTAGCGTAAGAGGTGTATACGGACAGGGTTTTGACCAAATAAAAAAATAGAAATCAGCAAATAAACCGTTAATTGTCCAAATTTTTTTAAAAATCAGTTTTTATTTTATATGTAACTGATTATTAGCTTGTTGTTTGATTGTGTCGTTTTTAATTTTGGAGACAAAATTAATCTGTTTAAAATTAAAAATGATGGGAAACAACAGTATTATATCCTTTATCGGAGAGAGTGGTATTTTTCCACTCCTCCTTTTTTTATTCTTAATAACCTTACTGATCAGTCGACATTTTGTTTTGAGGCATGATTTGGGGCGGTTCTGTTTGAGGAGAAATCCCACAGACAGATTGCTTTTGGTAATGGCCATGCATTTGGCTATGCTGCTGCTCTCTGTTATTGGATGCCGAGTCATATCTGGCCCCTTGGACGGAGTATCTCTGACCTGGATATATTCCTATGTGTCGTATCCTTGGGTTATGACAATATTGGCTATTCCGCTCATGCGTAGTGGAACATTCATTTCACCTTCACTATTCCTGAAAACACTGCTGGTGATGTCAGCTGTTGCTAATCTTATTGTTTCTGCCTTGTTGTGTGCAGGATGCAATATGATCAGATATTCATGTATTCTGTTCTTCTTGTTGTTTGTTTCCTATTCTGCAATTATTGTAATGGGGGTGAAATATAACAAGACATGGAAGGAGGTTGTACTGGTTGTGAATAACATTTACTTCCTGCTTGCTGTTTTCGTCTATCTAGTGCTAAATCTCCTGTATGCAATTCTATGGATGAACAGCGATATGGGAATAGTATTTATATTGGAATCCTTATGTACTCTTGTTATTTATGGAGGGGTGCTCTACTGGTTCAGGTGTGCAGAAAAGAAACTTGTGGAGTATAGCCTATATAATGTCCCGTCAATAAAGAAGCAGGTAGCGAACATTTTGTATGATGATGGTATAGACAATGGAGCTTATTCAATAAAAGGGAGGTTGTATTCCCTGTTTGAAAACGAGAAACCTTATCTCTCTCCAGACTTGTCTCTGCCTGATATATGTGAGATGCTATGTACCAACAAATCCTATCTCTCCAAAGTGATCAATAATGATCTGAAGATGAATTTCAAGGAGTTTGTCAATCGATATAGGGTAAATGAGGCAATACGCCTATTCAAAGAGAATCATTGTCTTACGCTGAAGGAACTGTGTGAGCTGAGCGGTTTCAAGAATATCTCATCATTCAACAATGCTTTCAAATTGGCAACAGGTAGTACGCCAGGGGAGTGGTGCAGAAAGGTAAAGAAGGGGGAGTCGGAAAATGAATGTATTGAGGGTGATATTTCGGAGTAAGTACAAAAAGATACTGAAGGAAAGAAGATTCGAAAAGTTGAGTGGGGAGTTGTACCCAAAGATACTTAAGTGTATGCGGGATGATGCTCCATATCTGAATGCAGATTTTACAATATCGGACTTGGGTAGACTGATAGGCACCAATAGGACATATATATCCTATACTCTGAATAGACATGGTGCTGATTTCAACACCCTTGTGAGGAGATTCAGGTGCAATCGTCTGATAAATCTGATTCAGGAGGGACCACAGAAATATGATGTGGAGGAGATGGCATTATTGTCGGGCTTTCCAAGTGCCAGGACAATGTGTGTTCTCCTAAAAAGACATCATCCCGATGTTTACCTCATGGTAAAGGCATTTGTAAAAAAATAATTCCTAAATTTGTACGATAAATCATTATATAGCATGGCTGACGAAAAAATAATATTCTCGATGAATGGTGTGGGGAAGATTCTCCCTCACAATAATAAAGTAATTCTTAAAGATATTTACCTTTCTTTCTTCTATGGTGCCAAGATCGGTATCATCGGTCTCAACGGTTCCGGTAAGTCTACCCTGATGAAGATTATCGCTGGTATAGAGAAATCGTACCAGGGAGAGGTTGTGTGGGCTCCGGGTTACAGCGTTGGGTATCTGGAGCAGGAACCTGAACTTGATGACACTAAGACTGTGAAAGAGGTGGTAAGCGAAGGTGTTCAGGAGGTTATGGATGTCCTCAAAGAGTATGAAGAGGTTAACATGAAGTTTTGTGAACCGATGAGTGACTCGGAGATGAACAAGCTAATAGAGAGACAAGGTTACCTCACAGAAAGGATTGAACAACTTGGAGGCTGGGACATTGATGCCAAACTTGAAAGGGCAATGGATGCCCTTATGTGCCCTGAGCCTGATGCCCTTGTGAAGAATCTGAGTGGTGGAGAGAGACGCCGTGTGGCTTTGTGCCGTCTTCTTCTTAAAGAGCCGGATGTACTCCTTCTTGATGAGCCTACCAACCACCTTGATACTGAGAGTATACAGTGGCTTGAGGAGCACCTCAGACAATATAAAGGTACAGTTATAGCCGTTACGCACGACCGTTACTTCCTGGATAATGTAGCCGGATGGATTCTGGAACTTGACCGTGGAGAGGGTATTCCATGGAAGGGCAATTACTCATCTTGGCTTGACCAGAAGAGTGCTAGACTTGCAATGGAGGAGAAGCAGGAGAGCAAGCGCCGCAAGACCCTTGAGAGGGAGCTTGAGTGGGTCCGCATGGCTCCTAAGGCCCGTCATGCAAAATCAAAAGCGAGGTTGGGTGCATATGAGAAGATGCTCAATGAGGATCGCAAACAGAAAGAGGAAAAACTTGAAATCTTTATCCCTAACGGACCACGTCTTGGTACCAGAGTCATCGAAGCCAACGGCGTCTCAAAAGGTTATGGTGACAAGCTTCTTTACGAAGATCTTACCTTCAAACTTCCTCCTGCAGGTATCGTGGGTGTCATCGGTCCCAATGGTGCGGGTAAGACCACATTGTTCCGCCTGATTATGGGTTTAGAGACCCCTGATAGCGGTGATTTTACAGTAGGTGAAACTGTAAAAATCGCTTATGTTGACCAGCAGCACCGCCAGATTGATCCTGACAAGACAGTATACGAGACCATAGCCGACAATTCAGAGTTTGTGAAACTCGGCAATAAGGAGGTTAATGCCCGTGCATACGTTTCCCGTTTCAATTTCGCAGGTGCAGATCAAGAGAAACTTTGTGGTATCCTCAGTGGTGGTGAGAGAAACAGACTGCACTTGGCCCTTACATTGAAACAGGAGGCCAATGTTCTCCTTCTCGATGAGCCAACCAACGACGTGGATGTGAATACCATCCGTGCGCTTGAAGAGGGTCTTGAGAACTTTGCCGGATGCGCTGTGGTAATCTCCCACGACAGATGGTTCCTCGACAGAATTGCCACTCATATCCTGGCATTTGAGGGCGATTCAAAGGTTTACTTCTTCGAGGGAACATACTCAGAATATGAGGAGAACAAGAAACAGCGTCTCGGCAATGTAGAACCAAAACGATTCAAATACAAAAAACTAAAATAGATATGGTACCACACGCACAGCTTGAGATTCATATCCCAAACGTATTACACAACTACCGTTATTTCAGGTCAAAACTAAAACCTGAGACTAAACTTCTAATTCTTATCAAGGCCAATGCATATGGTCACGGAGCAGTTCCATTTGCCAAAGCGATGGAGGATGCCGGAGCAGATTATATCGCAGTGGCTACTGTAAAAGAGGGTATAGAGCTTCGCCAAGGTGGAATAAAACTCCCTATCCTTATCCTTACTGCTGGTACAGAGATGTATCCTGAGGTTATCGAGTATAATTTGGAACCTGGTATGCCAAATGTATCTTCACTCCAGAAGTTTTCTGAAGTGTTGAAGAGTCAGGGTGTAAGCAAATACCCTGTACACATCAAATTCGATACAGGTATGCACCGTCTCGGTTTTATGGAACCTGAGCTCCCTGCACTTAAAGAGTTCTTGCTTGCCCACCCTGAAGTGGAGGCGAAATCACTTTATACTCACTTGGCAGGTGCTGACAGCCCTGAACACGATGAGTTCACACTTGGTCAGCTATCACTTTTCGAGAGACTTACAAGTGATGTTCTGGCTGCACTCCCTTACAAGCCTATGAGACATGCGTTCAACTCTGCAGGTATCGAGAGATTTGCTGAGAAGTATCCTCAATATCAGTATGATATGGCACGTCTTGGTATCGGTATCTATGGTATCAGCTATGTGGATGACAAGAATATGAAACCATCTGCCTATTACAGATGTCCTATAGTTCAGATCAAGACCCTCGGTCCAAATGATGGTACAGTAGGTTATGGACGCCATGGTAAACTCGGTCCTGATGGCAAGACCATTGCCACTATCCCAGTAGGTTATGCTGACGGTATCAACAGACACCTCAGCCGCGGTGCAGCCTCTTTCGAGGTTAACGGCCACCTGTGTCCGACTATCGGCAATGTATGTATGGATATGTGTATGATTGATATTACAGGTGTGGATGCCAAAGTGGGCGATACAGTTACCATCTTCGGTGATAACCCTACAGCCAACGATCTTGCAGCTATTCTTGATACAATTCCATACGAAATCTACACTTCAGTCCCAGCCAGAGTGAAGAGGGTAGTGACAGGTATTTAAAGATGTGAACCTAATTTAAAATGAAATCGGACAACCGTGCGGCTGTCCGATTTCATTTTTTATTAATACTCATCTTCGTTAAAGAAGAAATCCTCTTTGCTTGGATAGTCTGGCCATATATCCTCGATGCTGTCGTAGGTCTCGCCGTCATCTTCCAAATCTTCAAGGTTCTCGATCACCTCAAGCGGTGCGCCTGAACGGGTGGCGTAGTCGATAAGTTCGTCTTTGGTTGCTGGCCATGGTGCATCTTCAAGTTTGGATGCAAGTTCAAGTGTCCAATACATAATCTATTTATAATTAAGTCGTTATTATAATACTCCTTTAATTGGGGGCGCAAATATAATAACTTATTCCTTACGGCAACCAAAAATCTTCAGAAATATTCTCTTTATAGCATTGGAATCTTGCCAAGGTAAAAAAGAAATCGGAAAGACGGTTTAAATATTTGATAGTTAAGTTTATCTCATCGTTCTTCTCCTCAATGGCAATGGATGAGCGCTCCGACCTTCTGCATACTGTTCTGATGACGTGGCAAAGGGATGCGGTGCGTGGCCCTGCCGGCAATACAAATGCTGTCTGCTGTGGCATTTGCGAGGTCATTACATCTATCTGCTCCTCCAGAAAATCTATCTCGCAAGGGTCAAAGTTCTTAAGCTGCCTCCTTCCGTCAGATGAGAGGTGTGCCGAGCCGAGCATAAGACACTCTTGAATTCTCCTGAGCATCCCGTCCTCCTGAGGCAATTCACATCTCAGCAGTCCTATATATGATATCAATTCGTCCACATCACCATAAGCCTGCACCCTTGGGTGGCTCTTGGATACTCTGGTCCCTCCGCATAGCGAAGTGGTCCCTGCATCACCAGTCTTAGTATAAATTTTCATCACTCTATATTTTTAATGTCTGAATAAACCTTTCCATCTTTCAAGGTAATCACCCTCTGCGCGTATCGCGCAATATCCTCCTCGTGTGTTACAACTATCACCGTATTGCCTAATGCATGTATACTGTCAAAAAGGGTCATTATCTCGTGTGATATCTTCGAGTCGAGATTGCCGGTGGGCTCATCAGCGAGGATTATTGACGGGCTGTTCACTATTGCCCTCGCTATTGCTACCCTCTGCCTCTGCCCTCCGGACAGTTGGTTGGGAAGATGTTCCATCCTCTCCTCCAACCCCACTTTACGGAGAGCATCCATAGCCATGGTACGCCTGCTCTTCTTGTCAATTCCAGCATACATAAGGGGGAGTTCCACATTCTCCAGTGCCGTATATCTGGGGAGAAGATTGAATGACTGAAATACAAATCCAATCTCCCTGTTGCGCACATGCGCCAACTCTCTGTCCATTCCCGAAACATCGGTCCCATTCAGGATGTATCTTCCTGCTGTGGGGGTGTCAAGGCATCCGAGGATGTTCATCATTGTTGACTTGCCCGACCCCGAGGGTCCCATAATCGCCACATATTCATTCTTCGTTATTGAGAGGTTTACCCCATCAAGGGCTTTGACCTGCTGCTCTCCCACCTGGTAGATCTTCTCCAGCCCCTCTACCCTGATAATCTCCGATTCCATCTTCACAAATCTTTTAAACCTCTAAATTAAGAAATAGTTGGCAGTTGTCAACACTTTTCCCTACATTTGTCTTCAAACACAGAGATTATGGCATACAAAAAGATAGATGACTACGATTTGGAGACCACAGGTGAGCTGGCCCAGATATATAAAAAATCTTTGGAACTCCTTGGGGAAGACCCCAACCGCGAAGGACTCCTCAAAACACCAGAGAGGGTGGCCAAATCCATGCAGTTCCTTACCCAGGGTTACGCGCAGGATGGTAGCGAGATTCTCCGTTCAGCAATGTTCAAGGAGGAGTACCAGCAGATGGTTATTGTGAAGGATATTGAGCTTTACTCTCTATGTGAGCACCATCTCCTCCCATTCTATGGGAAAGCACACGTGGCATATATCCCTAATGGCTATATTACAGGACTGAGCAAGATCGCCAGAGTAGTGGAGTGCTTTGCCAGAAGGCTTCAGGTGCAGGAAAGGCTTACGGTGCAGATACGTGACTGTATACAGGAGACACTAAATCCACTCGGCGTGGCAGTAGTAATAGAGGCTTCACATATGTGTATGCAGATAAGGGGTGTACAGAAACAGAACTCTGTAACCACTACATCGGCATTTACCGGTGCTTTTCTGAAAGATGTACGTACCAGAAGTGAGTTTATGAACCTTATCGGTGTCAATCTGCACTCTGCACATCTGTAGTAGCAGGGACTCCACCTTTTACAAGACCCATTTCGGCAGCCTTCTGTTCCATAAGGGCATAGGCAGCCTCGAAAGAGTTCTCAATAACGCCATCCAGGATGGCGTTTTTCACATACTCCTTTATCTCAGCGATAAGTTTGCATGGAGGTATTTTATACAGCTCCATCACAAGATCTCCGGTAATAGGATTCTTGAAATTACGGTATTCGTCCTTCTCCTCCACCTCTTTCATCTTTTCCTTTACCAGTTCGAAATTTTTCTTGTGGCGGGCTACGGTCTTGTCGTTCTTGGAGGTTATGTCTGCACTGCAAAGGAGCATGAGATCATCTATATCCTCGCCTGCATCAAAAAGAAGTCTCCTTACAGCCGAATCGGTCACCTGATCATCAACAAGAGATATTGGACGAAGGTGGAGCTGCACCATTTTCTGGACATATTTCATCTTCTCATTGAGGGGCATTTTCAAGTGCTTGAAAACGCCAGGAATCATCTTTCCCCCTATAAAATCGTGACTGTGGAATGTCCACCCGATCCCCTCCTCAAAGCGTTTGGTGGATGGCTTACCTATATCGTGAAGGAGTGCTGCCCATAGAAGCCATAGCTCTTCTACTGCCCTGTTTTCGCTCTCTTGAGGCTCTCTTGCCCTGAGCAGTTCCGCTACATTGTCCACCACCTGAAGTGAATGGTAGAAGTTGTCCTTGTGACCTCGCCCATCCACTGTCTCCACCCCTTTTAGGTTGGTAACCTGAGGGAGAATGAGTTCCAACAGGGTGGCATCATCGAGAAGCTTTAGCCCCACTGAAGGCTTTGGCGAGAGGAGTATTTTATTGAGCTCCTCATTGATTCTCTCTATTGAGAGAATCGCGAGGCGGGCCCTGTTCCTTTTTATTGATTCAAATGACTCAGGGAGAATCTCAAACGAGAGTTGTGAAGCAAATCTTATTGCCCTGATCATCCTAAGAGGGTCGTCACTGTATGTGGTGTCTGGATCTAGGGGAGTCCTTATAAGTTTACGGGATATGTCACCAAGTCCGTCAAAAGGGTCGACCAGTTCCCCGAAGTTCTCCCTCTGTAGGGAGAATGACATGGCGTTTATTGTAAAATCCCTCCTCTCCTGATCCTCGCGGAGTGTTCCGTCCTCCACTATGGGTTTGCGTGAATCTGCCCTATAAGACTCTTTTCTCGCCCCGACAAATTCCACTTCGAGCCCTTTGGTCTTGATCATGGCAGTACCGAAGCGTTTGAATACGCTTACCTTTGATCTGAGCCTTTTCCCCACAGCCTCTGCCAATGCAATGCCGCTCCCCTCTACCACTACATCGATATCGTTGCATGGCCTCCCCAATATGCAGTCTCTCACATATCCACCTATGACAAATGCCCTTACGCCGAGTCTTTCTGCCTCCTGCGAGATGGTGTCAAATATCCTGTGTTTTAGAAATCTGCTGTAATTTTCCGAACTGCCCATAACTCTATTTTATCTCTCCTAAATTTGAAATTGCCTCGTATTCCTGAGTGCCGTCCACCTTTTTGTAGCCACACAGCGAGGTGCCATTTGTAAACAGTATGTACTGAACATCGAGGGTTCTGTTATATCTTATTCCCTGCTCAATTACAACCCTGTCAATCTCTACCCCTGGAGCTTTGCACTCCACCAGAAGCTTGACCTTCATCTGTTTGTCAAATACCACAATGTCTGCCCTGTAGAGTAGACCGTTATACTTGAATGAGTATTCCGACATCATGTTGTTGAGCGAGAATCCGAGCTTCGAATGGAGCCACATTATCATCCTCTGGCGGACCCCCTCTTCAGGTGTAAGTGCCACATCTCTCTTCCTCAGCGGATCGTATACTAGCTCCCTCATTTGCTGTACTTAAATTTATTTCAAATATAAATATAATTCTTAAATTTGTCCTATGGCAAAACAAAAAGGGCCCGATACACTTGAGCAGTTTGCATCCCTGAAGGAGAAAATCCTGCAGGGGACTTTCTTCCCCTTCTACCTTCTGATGGGGGAGGAGCCCTTCTATGTGGACAAGGCCCTCACCTTAATTGCCGAAAATGCCCTGGAGGATTATGAGAGGGATTTCAACCAGTACACACTTTACGCCTCCGACACCACATGCAGGGAGATTATAGATACATGCAGCCGTTTCCCCATGATGGCCCAAAGGCAATTGGTTATTGTCAAGGAGGCTCAGGCCCTCAAAAAATGTGAGGAGCTTATCCCTTACCTTGAAAATCCAGTTTCCACCACAGTGCTTGTCCTATGCTACAATGGTAAGAATGCAGACAAGAGAACCTCGTTTTTCAAGACTGCTACCAAATACGGGTGCGTTTTTGAATCTGCAAAGGTGGCTGAAGAGGGGGTTCCAAAATGGGTGGAGCAGTACCTCAAATCCCTTGGCAAGGGTGTGGAAGGCGATGCTGCGATGCTTATAGCGGAGTGTGCGGGCAATGACCTCAGGAAGATTGTCCTCGAGGTGGACAAACTCATCAAATCAATCCCTGAAAGTACTGTCACCATTACTGCGGCGGAGGTGGAGAAAATAATAGGGATAAGCCGAGAATTCAATATCACAGAACTTACAAATGCCATAGCCTACGGCAATGCCGCCAAGGCTTTCAGAATAGCATATTATTTCGGAGAGTCTCCCAAGCAGTATCCTCTTCCCAAGACCCTCGGGTTCCTCTTTTTCTTCTTCTCCAAGATAGAGCAGATTCACGCCTACTGCCTCGAATCACCCCGACCTTCACTGCAGGATGCAGCTACCCGTGCCGGACTCTATTACCGTACTGCTGCTTCATACATTGCGGCGGCCCAGCGCTATCCCCTACGCAAGACGATGCGCATAATATCATCACTCAAGGAGTGTGACTACAAAAGCAAAAGCAACTCCAAAGGTTCTGCTACAGAAGGGGAACTCTTGGTAGAGCTATTGGGGAAAATATTCTGATTTTTATTATATTTGTATTTGAATCCAACCGATAAGAGATGAAAATAGTAGTAGCGGGAGCAGGTGAGGTGGGTAGTCACCTTGCCAAGATGTTGAGCTTCGAGAGACATGACATAATCGTAATAGACGATAGCCCTGAGAGACTTGAAAGGGCCTCGGAGGGGGCTGATATTATCACTATCCAAGGTCACGCTACCTCTATTTCCACCCTTTTGGAGGCTAAGGTCCCGCAAGCGGATCTCTTCATTGCGGTCAGCCCTGCACAGGAGCAGGATGTCAATATCGTCAGTGCACTTTTGGCCAAGAAACTTGGTGCGCAAAAAGTTACCGCACGCATCAATAATGAGGAGTATCAGACAAGTGAGAACAAACTCCTCTTTACAGAGCTGGGGATAGATTCACTTTTTTATCCCGAAAAAATTGCGGCCAATGAGATAATAAATCTCCTCAAGCAGACAGCCACATCAGAATTTATGGACTATTCTCATGGGAAAATCCAGATGGTATCATTCAGAGTGGAGGATGGTGCACCAATTGTGGGCAAAACTATGGGAGACTACTATTCGGGGGAGAACTTGAAATTCAAGATAGTGGCCATTTCCAGAGGCGACGAGACAATTATCCCGAAGAGGGAAACCAAATTCAAAGTCAATGATATAGTATTTGTAGTGACACAGAAGGGGGGAGTTGATGAAGCGTTGGCATTGTCTGGAAAGGAGACCATATCTGTGAAGAAACTGATGATTCTGGGTGGAGGAAGAATAGGAGAGATGGTGGCAGCCAAGCTTGAGAAGTCTCTTGAGAGTGTGAAGGTGGTGGAGATAAAGCCGGAAAGGTGTGAAGTGCTCTCGCAAAAGCTTAACAGAGCGTTGGTGATAAATGGGGACGGAAGAAATTCAGATGTCCTTATAGATGAAGATGTCCGTTCATGCGATGCGTTTGTGGCAGTAACAAGCAGCTCAGAGACAAATATCCTCTCATGCGTGATGGCCAAGAAGATGGGTGTGGCGAAGGTTATTGCGGAGGTGGAGAATTTTGAATATATAAAGGTGGCGGAAAGTATGGGTGTCGATGCTGTTATCAATAAGAAACTTATCACTGCCGGCAGAATATTCCGATTTACCCTTTCAAATAAAGTCCGCTCAATCAAGGTTCTCAATGGAACAGATGCAGAGGTGTTGGAATTTATTGTTCCACAGAACAGTAAGATTACAACAGACAAGATAGGAAATCTCGGATTTCCAGAAGACGCGCTGATAGGTGGATATATTAGGGGCAAGGAGAGTTTTATTGCAGACAGAAATACACAGATCAAACCATATGATCAGGTGGTGGTGTTTGCCCACCCTTCCGTAGTTTCCAAGGTGGACAAGTTCTTTTTGTAGCAGGGGTTAGAAAGCGTGATTGAATCCGGCGATGATGCTCCATTCCCCTTTCTGCCCGAATCCTGCATCCAGCTTGAACAGAAGGGATCCCATTTCAAGCCGGTAACCTATACCGTAGTTGGGTAAAGTCTTTTTCAAATCAATTTCCCTGTATGATGGGAATATGTTTGCTGCTCCACCCCACAGTACCATTCCATGCCATTTGTAAATGTTTTGTCTCCACTCGAGTTGGGCTGAGAGTGTATTCTTGTCACGGTATCTTCCGTAGTAGTAGCCCCGCATGCGTGTGTCACCTCCGATAGGCGTCCATATGAACCATGGCGAGTTGCCATAGTTTGATTCACTGAAGAGATCAAGGGCAAATACAGCACCTTTCCACCCTTTGAAGAACAGGTCTGCTGTGATTGCAGTTTTATAGAATGGCTCTGAGTTGAAGAACACCCTTGGGAATATTTTCTGGTTGAGATTGAGCATTACCCCTTTCTTTGGAGATATGGAGTTATCCCTGGTGTCAAGCACTATATCTGCACCCAAATGGAAACCGCAGTAGTCTGTAGTCAGATTTTCTGCCAGGTGAGGGTATGTGAAATTGGATGCATTGTAGTAGATGAAGCCCAGATTGGGGGCAATATTGAAAATGGGGGATAAAAGGAAGCGATAGTATGTATCGATTTTTATCCCTGCCTCAGTGAAGAAACTCCGGTTGAATGAGTTTGAACCGTTGTTGTAACCTATACCCCAAAAATATCTGTCATCGTAGAAGGCTGTTGTACGGTATTCAAATCTTGATTTGCCGATTTTAGTGTAGTTGATACCGCTTATCCCTATTTTTACTGAACCTTTGGTGGAAACATAGCCCAATGCAGATATATTCGACAATGGAGCCGACGTTTTGAGCCCATTTCTGTACTGACCTGATATGCCCAATATTATTCCAAATCCATCCTCCTGGGTGTAATTTATGGCTGTGAAGGGGGTTATTTTGAGTTTGTTCTGTTCTGGTTTGAAGCGGTTGGGATGTTTATCAATATATCTTTGCACAGAGTCGCTTACCGCTTGATAATAGATTGAATCAAACGCCTCCTTTATTTGTGCATTTGCCGTTTGGAAACAAAGGGCTATAATTGCGATCAGGCAAAATCTCATTCTAATATACTATTTCAATGTTGTCTATCCACAGTTTGTTTCCTACACCGCCATAAAATGCTTTTCCGTCACTGGCGGAGAACCATAGAATGAGATGTGTGGGCTCTTCGTCTGCATCTGCCCATCCAACTTCGTTTATAGTTACTGACTTGCCGTGACTGTTTTTTGCAAAATTCTCAATTTCTGCCCCTTTTCCGCGTAATGCCATATATGGTTCATAATATGGTGTACCGCTGATATCCCCGTAATGTATTTCCAATACTTCGCCATCTATCCACTCGGGAACATCCTCCTTTATCCTCTTGTATGCAGTTCCGACCCTTTTTGCAAGAATGTTTCCATTCTCGTCTTCCCACCTTTTTTGCAGGAATACCACTATGTCGGCATAGTCCGGCTCACCAAGTGCCTTTCTGGCAGAGAGGGCTGTAGCACGGATCCTTTCGTGACCGACATCGGCTTTGTAGTCATATTTGACTCCGAAAGGCTTGTCGGTAAAAGGTATGCCGTAGTCAAGCTTGCTGTAGGGGGATTTTGTATCCCTGATTGGTTCATAGAGTTCTCCGGTTATCACGCTTCCCTGTGCAACTACTTTAATGTTTATAATACCGATTACTTTTACCTCCTCTTCCAGAACCTCCAGACGTGCGCAATACCCATCGCCCCTTTTTTCCGGGAACACCTGATTGCTTGTCTTGTATATGCCTATTACATTTGCCATTACATTTGTGGGAATGAAGACATTTCCTTCTGGTGCTTTGTATGGTATATTGCCCTTGATGGTGTCCCCTTTGGCAAAATTGTAGACATATTTGGTATTGCCCCCGATTATTCCGGATTCCTCTATCTCCCTGACTATCCAGTTTTCAAATTGCCCCTGCTCTTTTATTGATTCGCCTGTAACAGATTGCCCTTTCAGGGAAGTGCTGAGGGAAAAAAGGGCGATACAAAAAAATATAATGGAGTTTTTTAAATGTCTCATTGTTGGTTTAGTCACTAAAAATGTTTATTTTGCAATTGCAATTTTGTGCAAAAGTATAAAAAATGGGTCGGCTGTCAATAATATTTCTTCTGATGATGATTGTCTGCAGGGCATTTGGAGTCCCTGCTTACCCATATCCTGTAGAAGTGCAGCAGCCAGATGGATCCAAGGTGCTTTTGATGATAAGGGGTGATGAGCGAGGAAGGTATGTCACAAATGTGATGGGAGATAGGGTCTTAAAGGGTAAAGATGGTTTTTACCGGGCGACATTCTCTGCAGGTACACTTACACGCTCCTCTGATCAGATTCATGTAAGTCCGGTGAAGTATAAGAGTGTGGGTGAAATATCAGCGTTGATTATACCGGCTGAATTTCAGGATGTGAAATTCAAGGTGGCAGAGCCGCAGAACCATTTTGAAGAAATGGTGAACGGTGACAATTATACGGACTATGGTGCAACAGGTTCAGTCAGAAGTTATTTTGAAGAGAACCTGAAGGGGGTGGTAAATGTGAAATTTGATGTGGCTGAAAAGGTTACCTTATCCAAAGATCTTTCGTTTTATGGAGAGAATGTCCAGGATAGATCAGTGGGTATAGTCAAATATGACGCGAGGGTAGATGATATGATTCGTGAGGCATGCTCCATTGCTAACGGGGCGATAGATTTTTCGGGTTACAACTATGTCTTTGTCTTTTTTGCAGGATACAGTGAAGCTGAATCGGGAGACCCTGACACCATTTGGCCCTCCTCTATGGATTTATCCACCGATCCTATTGTGTTTGACGGTTCCAGAATAGTAAATGTTGCCTGTGGATCAGAATTGAGAGGAAATGCAGGTGGAATACCTTCGGGAATAGGGGCTTTTTGTCATGAATTTGGGCATGTTTTAGGTTTGCCTGATCTATATGATGTAGATTATGATGAGAATGGTAGAGGAAAGGGGATGTGGGGAACGCTCTCTTTGATGGATTATGGCTGCTATAACAATCAGGGAAGAACCCCTCCATACTTGAATGCCATAGAGAGGGAGATACTTGGTGTGGAGAGTTTAAGGATATCCATGAATGTAGTCCATGAATTGGAACCCATCAACCTAAATGGCAGGTTTTATCGGGTAGATACATATCAGGAGGGGGAATATTATCTTATAGAGGCAAGAAGTGAGAAGGGATGGGATTCGTATATCGGAGGTGAAGGGATGTTGGTATATCATATAGACAAGTCTTCGGAGGCGGCAGGTATGATACAGGCAGATGTGAGGTGGGAGAATAATCTTGTCAATACCTATTCTGAACATGAGTGCGCAGATTTGGTGGAATCTCTTCCGTCGGCAGTAAATGTAAAGGAGGTTTTCTTCCCAGGTTTGGGTAATGTTTCATCATTGGCCACATTGACTGTTCCACATTTTGTGGATTGGAGTATGAGGGGTGTGGGTGTCAAGCTCGTGGATATAAAATTGAATCCTGGAGGTAATGGTGTCTCTTTTGTGGTGAAAAAGGATAATGATGAGATACTTTTGACAGCTTCGGACATTGCTGTAGTTCCAGAGCAGCGTGATGTGAGAATAAAGTGGAACGCCTCAATGGATATGTCGGTAAAGTGGGGGGTCCGATGGAGAAGGGATGATGGGGAATTTTCGGATGCGTCAGAGAAAGTGGTAAATCACAGGGAGGTCCTGATAGACAATCTGCGGGGAGGACAGTCTTATTTGTGCCAGATATTTCACATCGGGTATGCCTCCAATGGTGATACAGTATCGGTGAAGTTCCGTACAAAGGAAATGACTTCACATTATCCGTATATATATGGATTGAACAGAACTGTCAATGTGGGGGATTCAGTCGGGTTGAGGGTTTATAATCTGAATGAGGTAGAGGAGTCTCTTGTATGGTACCTTAATGGGGAGAGAGTTCAGGATAACTGTATGGTGTTTGACCGTGCAGGGAAAAATGAGGTATCTGTAAAGATAAGGTATGCTATTGATGGTTCGGAGGAGACAATAACAAAGATGGTATCAGTAGGCGATAAATAAGGAGGAGTATGATGAGAAGGTTATTTAAAGCAGTCACTATAGTCATTTTTCTTTCTATTCTGTGCATCTCTTGCCGTAAGGTGGTGGAGATTGATTCTCTTGAGAAAAAACTCTTTCTTGAGGAGACAGTCATGGGGTGTTATAAGGACGGTCATGAGTATATGGTTTATCAGGAAGAGCTGCACCAGATGTCATTGAATCCTAAACGTCATGTCATCAGGATTCAGTCTGAGGATCAGAAAGAGTATTATCACATGGATATGGAATCTTACCCCAGATCTGTAGGGGTGAATATTCTTGCAGATTTCAGCGTGAGTGTAGAGGGGAGTGAAAGAGGGTATACTTTCGTGTTTGAATGCTCCAGAATTGATGGAGGCAAGATGTGGCTTTGGAATAAGGAGAATAAATTGGGGATAATTATCCCTGTCCATTAAAATGAAAGAGACAGCCTTTAGGGCCATCTCTCCAAATTTATCAAGTTTCTGCTTATTTAGAGAACTCAACAGATTTCTTTCTGAACTCTTTCATAAGTTTGCTAAGTTCAAGAGCAGCTTTTCTTGCGCGTGTGCCGGCAGCTTTATTTCCTTTTACCAATTGTGCCTCTGAATTTTTTACAAAAACTTCAATCTGGGCGTTGATTTGTTCTACTGTAGCTTTCATACCTTTCTATTTTAAATGTGTTTAACTTTGTAAGATAGTGCAAGTTAGGTAGTTTTTTTAAATTATCAAATATTTGGCAGTCTTTTTTATTATTTTTGTGCCTAATTAAAGTTAGTATGCTATGGAATTGAGTTTGAAAGAGATATTGAGTGCCTTTATGGTACTTTTCGCAATTATTGACATTACAGGCTCCATCCCTGTGATTTTGGGGTTGAAACAGCAAGGCAATAAAATTGAAGCAGGGAAGATATCGGTCTCATCTTTTCTGATATTTATACTTTTTCTCTTTTTGGGAGATGCAATTCTCGGCCTTTTTGGTGTGGATATCTCCTCTTTTGCTGTGGCTGGAGCACTTGTGATTTTCGTATTGGCTGTAGAGATGGTTCTGGGTATCGAAATATTCAAAAATGATGGCCCTGGAGGCTCTGTTACCATTGTTCCCATTATATTCCCACTTATAGCAGGAGCCGGTTCGCTTACCACAGTATTGTCACTTAGAGCTGAGTATGCAATAGAGAACATAATTGTGGCTATAATCCTCAATATGGTCCTTATTTTCCTAGTTCTCTACAAAATAGAGTGGTTTGAGAAGATTTTGGGCAAAGGGGGTATCTTTATCCTTAGAAAATTCTTCGGGATAATCCTTCTGGCTATTGCCATAAAGTTGTTTTCTACGAATATAGTGACCCTGTTCTAGGGGACTACTCCTCATCAGTGGAGTAGTCGTCAATGTGGTTGCCGCTAAGGTACTTTTTGGTCTCTCTGGCTATAACTCCTGACAGGCCGAGTAGTGCAATAAGGTTAGGTATGGCCATAAGTGCATTGGCGGCATCGGCAAAATCCCAAGCAAGCTGCAGGTTCATTACGCACCCGATATAGACAGTTACTATCCATACCAGACGATAGAATTTTATCACCTTTTTGCCACCCAGATACTCCATGCACCTTTCGCCATAATATGACCAGCCAAGTATGGTTGAGAATGCGAATGTCAAGATGCCGACACTCATAACGATAGGGCCAAATACTGGAATGGTGCTGAAAGCTGCCTCTGTCAGACCTGCTCCCTGAGAGGCATCAATGCCGTTAGGAGCTACGACTGTGCTGACTAGGACAAGTCCGGTAATGGCACAAACGACCACAGTGTCCCAGAATGTACCTGTCGAGGAGACGAGGGCTTGTCTTACTGGGTTTCTTGTTTGTGCAGCAGCAGCTACGATAGGGGCAGAGCCGAGTCCTGACTCATTTGAAAAAAGGCCCCTGGAGATACCGAATCTGCAAGCTGCCATAACTGTGGCACCAGCAAATCCTCCCCCTGCGGCTTGTGGGTTAAATGCAGAGTGGACGATTAGACGTAAAGATTCTCCCAAATATTCGAAATTGATCCCGAGGATTATCAGACAGCCTATAATATAAAAGAGGGCCATGAAAGGGACCAGAAACGAGCACACCTTCGCAATTCCCTTCACGCCGAACAGGATAACCGAGGCTACCAGGACAGAAATGACCAGTCCGGTCCATTGTGGCGCTATGTTGAGAGTCTCTTCCATCATCATGGAGATGGAGTTGGCCTGCACCATGTTCCCGATGCCGAAGCTGGCGCATACTGTGAAAATGCAGAAGAGGACTGCGAGCCATTTTGATTTCAACCCCCTTTCAAGGGCGTACATTGGGCCTCCGAGCATAGTGCCGTCTTTTGTCTTTACCCTGTATTTGACGGCAAGCAACCCTTCGGAATATTTGGTGGCTATACCAAATACTCCGGTGATCCAGCACCAGAAAACGGCACCTGGACCACCTAGAGAAATGGCTGTAGCTACACCTACGATATTACCTGTCCCTATCGTTGCTGCCAATGATGTTGCCAATGCGGCAAACTGGCTGACATCTCCTGTCGAACCCTTATCCTTGGTAAATGAGAGCTTGATCGCCTTTATCAGTTTTCTCTGGGGAAATTTCAATCTTATGGTGAGGAAGATATGTGTTCCCAACAGTAGTGCAACCATAGGCCATCCCCAAAGGGCTCCGGCGATTTCCGATATTATAGAACCGATAGAGAGTGAGGTAATCATAGTTTGGTTTATTTATAGTGTAGCATATTTTTTTCCGTATTGAAGCTGTTGTTTGAGGAAGTTGTCGCAGTATTCCACTTTGTAGTCAACCACTTTTCCATCCTCAACCACAGGAACGATATCCGGATTCACGAAGCCTCCGTAAGGTTTGAGCTGTAGAGATGAATATCTCTCTCTTACCTCTTTGTGAAGGTCATAATCGATATAGATAGCATATTTCTCCACTAAAGCCTTGCCAGCTTTGAAGTCACCTTCTGATTTGATTCGTTGTACCTCAGCAAGGAGTTCGCCGAACAATCCGCGGAGAGCCTCGTAATCGTTTACTACGAAATAGGTCTTGCCGTCTCTGATCTTTTTCTCGACAATATTGTTGGCTGCACCTTTTTCATAGCACCACTCTGCGATAAGTTTTCTGTTCTGCATATGGGCTTCAGTATTGGTTTTACCGAGCTCGATTCTCGAGAACTGGGTGAAAAGACCATTACGGATATATGAATCGTACTCAGCCTTATACGCTTCACCATCAGGTAGAATTCCAAGCTCTACAAGCTTGTTGTCTGCCAAGTAATAAAGGGCAAACAGGTCGGCTCTGGCCTCTTCAAGAGTAGAGTTGAATTCACCAAGGGAGTTTGAGGCTGTGGTTGGAAGAAGTTGTCCCGATCCGTGACCCAAGCACTCGTGAAGGTCTGTGTGCAAATCGCTTGTAAGTGTTCCATATTTCTTTGCACGTTCGATCTCTGCTTCATCCCAGGCAAATTCGCTTAATGCGCTTTTGGGTGACTCTTGAGCAGCTTTGTCGTATGCTGAAGTGATGTTTGCTATGGTTACAGATTTAGAACCGTACTCTTTGCGAATCCAGTCTGCATTGGGCAAGTTTATGCCGATTGGGGTTGCGGGATAGCAGTCGCCGGCCAGGCAAGCCACTGTAATAACTTTTGCAGATACACCTTTTACCTCTTTCTTTTTGAAGCGTGGGTCAATAGGTGAGTGGTCTTCGAACCATTGGGCATTGTCAGAGATGATGGATGTCCTCTTGGATGCCTCATTGTCTTTGAAATTGACAACAGATTCCCAGGTGGCTTTCATTCCAAGAGGGTCGTTGTAATCCTCTACAAAGCCATTTACGAAATCTATATGTGATTCTGTATCCTGTACCCAAGCTACATTGTATTCGTCCCAAAGTCTCAAATCTCCGCTTTTGTAGTAAGCGATGAGTTTCTGGATATAGTCTTTCTGGATATCATTCTCTGCTACAGTGCAGGCAGCTTCAAGATTTTCCACTATTTTGGCGATAGCGGGTCCATAAAGTCCATCTATTTTGTACACATCTTCATAAAGCTTGCCGTTTTTCTTTACAAGCTTGCTGTTAAGACCATAAGAAATGGGGCGAGGATCTTTAGGATCTCTCATCTTGTTGTAGAACTTTTGAGCTTCGGCCTTGGTTACACCATCATAGAAGTTTACAGCTGATGAGAGTAGAAGGTCCTTTGTAGTACCTGTATA
>JAZRHK010000025.1:0-2168 GCA_045644725.1 Candidatus Coprenecus sp.
TAGACACAAAGAAAGATACTTAAGGATAAGCGGGATTGGGCCGCTGGCATTCCCTGCGGGATTGGGCCTGCGGCATTCCCTTACTCCTCGCCGGAGGGGCCCTTGCAGAGCCGGATGCTATGCAGATGGCATGTTTTATAGTCGATTGGAACAATTCTCACATACAGCTCAGATGCCTACGGCATCTATGGCATTTTCTGTTTATCACATCGCTCGAGCAAGCTCGGCGCTGCTATAAACAAAAAATGCCCAGTGCTTCGCACTGAGCTGCATGTTCGAATCCCTCTCGAAACAAAAAAGCCGATGCATTTGCATCGGCTTTGCGGAGAGAGAGGGATTCGAACCCCCGAACCCGTTAAGGTCAACGGTTTTCAAGACCGCCGCATTCGACCACTCTGCCATCTCTCCAATTCCCTTTTGGGACTGCAAAAGTAGAAATAAATCTCTATTCTGCAAAAAAATATTTCACTATTTTTCAGAAAAGAACTTGTAATGGAATATTAACAGGTAAAATGCCCCTACTGTGATACATGAGTCTGCGAAATTGAAGATGGGTCTGAAGAAGACCAGACTCTCTCCACCTACCCATGGAACCCAGTTGGGCCAGGTAGTATCAATCAGTGGGAAATAGAGCATATCGACCACTTTGCCTAGGAAAAATGGGGCATAACCGCCACCTTCAGGGAGAAATCCTCCGATCTGCATCATAGTGGATTCTCCGAAAAGGATACCATAAAACATACAATCGATTATATTGCCCAGCGCACCGACCATTACCATCATTATACCCACGCAAACCCCCATAGGGACCTGTGCATCCTTTTTGAGCAGTTTCCTCAAATAGATGAAGATCAACACCACCAGTACTATTCTCAAGATAGTAAGGATATACTTGCCGATGCTCCCTCCGAACTCCATCCCGAATGCCATTCCTGGATTCTCTATAAAAAGAATTTGGAACCAATCTCCCAATACAGAGATTGATTCCCCTATAGTCATATTGGTCTTGACCAGGATTTTTGATACCTGGTCAATAACCAATAATATTACCGCTATAATCGTTAATTTGTGACCTCTGCTGAGTGCCATCCCTTATCCATTATTTATTCATTCCCATCTTCGCTTCCACAGATAGTGTAGCGTGAGGAACCAATTTCAGTCTCTCTTTAGGAATAAGTTTCCCTGTCTCTCTACAAATGCCGTATGTCTTATTCTCAATACGGATAAGAGCCGCTTCAAGTGATTGGATAAATTTGGCCTGTCTTTGTGCCAACTGTCCACTCTCCTCTTTTGACAATGCAGATGCACCCTCTTCCAATACCTTGAATGTAGGAGATGTATCTTCTGTGTCGTTGCTGGCACTGTGGGTCACAGCAGCTTTAAGGTGGGCATAGTCATCTTTAGCCTTTTCAAGCTTCTGAAGGATCAGCTCTTTAAACTCCTGAAGCTCTTCATCGCTGTAGCGTACTTTCTCAAGAACTTGATCGCTGTTGTTACTGGTTGCCATAATATGTAAGTTTTATAGTTTAATATGTAAATATACGAAATTTATTCCAATAATACATATTAACCGGTTATTTATTTAATCTTTTTAAGGTCAATATTGATTGTACCTTCATTCCATTCAACACCCTTACCATCTGCCAATCCCTCAACAAGTTCTATTGAGAGTGCCAATGTCTGGGCGCAAACGTACTCTCTGAACATCTGCAAAGACTCTGCCACTTCTTCTTTGGCTTCAATTCTAACCTCAATTTTGTCGGTTACCTCGAAGTCACACTCTTTTCTGAGGTTCTGGATTCTGTTGATCAGCTCACGTGCGGTACCCTCTTTTCTTAGCTCATCGGTGATGGTGACATCCAGGGCAACAGTAAGCTTACCTTCTGTAGAAACAAGCCAGCCTGGCATATCTTCAGAGGTGATTTCATAGTCAGCTGCCTCAAGCACCACATCGCCAGAAGGCAATGACAGGGTATATGCCTGCTCGGCAATCCCGGCTGCCTCAATAGCGCTGATAATCTCCTGCGACAGTTCGCCGAATGCAGCAGCAATCTCCTTCATCTGCTTGCCGTACTTCTTGCCAAGCACCTTGAATACAGGTTTGATCTTCTTGGTAATAAGGCCGGTGGTATCCTTGATGAATTCCACCTCTTTTACATTCACCTCAC
>JAZRHK010000026.1:0-1155 GCA_045644725.1 Candidatus Coprenecus sp.
CAGTACTTTCCGTGGACATTACCCTGACCCAAAGTGTCGTGGGAAGGGGCAAACCCACCTGGAGCAAAGCCATCGGTATCAAGTCTTGACCAGTTGGTCGAAGGAGCTTTTCCTCTCTCATTTCCAACCCATCTGCAATCGGGTCCGATATCGCTGAAAATTATCAAATCAGGCCTTTTGGAATAAGCAGTTTCGTGGAACAATTTCCAATCGTATCTGAATGTAGAGTCGGGATGACCTCCGTATGCGCCATCCAACCAAAGTTCAAAAACATCTCCGTAATTTGAAAGGACCTCCGAAAGGGTTCCCGCAAAAGTCTCATTATACCCCGGTTCACCATAAAGAGGATGATTCTGATCCCAGGGAGAGACATAAACTCCGAATTTAAGTCCATACTCGGCACAAGCCTCCGAAAGTTCCTTCAACACATCCCCTTTGCCATCCCTCCAGGAGCTCTCCCTGACGGTATGGGTACTGTAAGCACTTGGCCACAAACAAAATCCATCGTGATGCTTTCCGGTGATGATTATACCTTTCATCCCTGCTTGTTTTGCAACATCAGCCCATTGTCTGCAATCAAGATCTGTAGGGGCAAAAACATCGGGATTCTCACGACCATTTCCCCATTCCACATCTGTAAAAGTATTCGGGCCAAAATGGACGAACATATAATACTCCATCTTCTGCCATTGGACTTGCTTTGCAGAAGGGATTACACCATACGGAGCAGGAGCCGAAGTTCTATTGCAAGATGTATTCAACAGCAATAACAGAACAGCGAGGAACGGAAAAACTGAATATCTTCTCATCATACTATACCTATATTATATTAGAACCACAACATTTCTGGAGTAACTGCGTAGAATTTCTCATCCGCTTTCTCTCTCATCATAATATCCCCCCTGTCCCAATTTGAAGGCCAGCCGCCTAAAATATGTCCAAGGAAGGTCACTTTAATAGGATGAAGACCTTTCGCCAAAGCTACAGACACTCCATTTCCTGAGAATCTTTTCACCTTACCATCATTATTGACCACCAACTTGCCATCAATCGACAAATCATTGAAATTGGTTCCGAAATAATAGATTCCATCCTCTGGTATCATAATATAACCTGTTGCAACAGAGGCAAATTGAGGAAAATTCTCTCTCATAT
>JAZRHK010000027.1:0-44586 GCA_045644725.1 Candidatus Coprenecus sp.
ATCCCCGCAAGGGTCTCACTCTTCTCTCCTCTCAATACCCCCCTTCTGAACACCGGCAGCGCGAGAATAGAGGCAGGGAAAACCCCGAAGAACAGTATGACAAAGTGGTAGAGGAGGAACCCTCCGTGCCCTGCATCCTGCGTCTGGAAAAGCCTTATCTGATAAAGTATAAAATCCTTGATGATAGTGTAATGCCCTGTGGCAATCTGGAGGATAAACCACGCACCTCCCACAACTGCAAGCACCACTGCATATAGCGCCACATCCCTCCATCTGAAGGCAAATTTGAACTTGCCCATCAGGAGCCACACCCCGAAAGTGAGGGCAAAAATAAGGAATGCCACAGGCCCCTTGGTCAATATCCCAAGTCCGATAAACATTGCAGAGAGGGCCGCATTCCGTGCCATCCTCTCCCCTTTTTCCAGATCGGCATACTTGCTGAAAAAATATATCCCCAGAAAAATGAAAAGGTTGAACCAGGGATCAATTATACCCGATTTGAAATAGAAAAATGGGAAAAATGAGCAGGCATACAGGAGGGTCCAGAGTGCTCCGAACCTCTCTCCCCCCACCCTCTTTCCTATATTGAAGAGGAGAAGAAGGGTCACTATACCCACAATGGCATTTGGAAGACGGGCTGCCATCTCATTGACTCCAAAGAGCTTCATACAGAGGGCCTGCATCCAAATGAAGAGAGGCGGCTTTTCCCAAAAGGATTCAAAATTTATCTGGACATTCAAGAGATCACCCGTGAGGAGCATCTCCCTGGCTGACTCGGCAAAATTGATCTCATCCCAATCAAAAAGCCTTACTCCACCCAGACCAGGCAAAAAAAGCAATGCCCCCACAAGGACAATGGCACACTGTATAAATATATTTCTTCTATTCATTTTTCTTCCTCCTGAAAAGCAAAAGTTTTTTGGCCACGAAATTCCAGATGAAAACTACAATAGTCGTAACCCCTTTGGACAACAGATAATGCAGCCCACATACCGAGGTAAAAAGCCACATGAAAAGGGAAGTCAACCCCAACCCCATAACACCTATCATGGCAAACACCGAAAACTCGAGAGCTTTATTATTTACAGAGCGGTGGTCAAATACCCAGAATATGCTGAAAAGATATGTAATGACGAGTCCGACAGCGTAACTCAAAACCGTGGACAGGAGATAATGCAAGCCAAACCATTCAGTCAATATATACAAAAGGGAGGCATCCACTGCAAATGCCACCCCTCCGGATACCAAATACCTAACCAGCTGGACATATATGTTTCCGCTGCGGTTCATAATATTATTTCTTTTTGAAAAGCTTCGACCTGACAAGACCCCATTTACAAAGTCTATATACAATGGAAACCCTCAATACACCCAACCCATAAACAGAACTCCTCCACAGATTGATTGATGAAGCGTCATCAAAATACTTGGTCGGGCAGGTAACCTCCCCTATCTCATACCCCTTATAGAAAATCTGCGCCGCCATTTCATTGTCAAGGATGAAATCATCGTTGCAGGCATTATAATCTATGGAGCGGAGCACTTCTGCAGAAAAGGCTCTGTACCCTGTATGATACTCGGACAATTTCTGATTGAGAAGTACATTCTGCGTAAATGTAAGAAGCCTGTTGGCTATATATTTTACAAGAGGCATCCCCCCTTTTCTCGCCCCTTTCCCCAGAATTCTGGAGGCAAAGACCACGGGATAGACATCGTTGGCTATGATATAGGCCATTGACTCGATCAGCTTGGGGGTATACTGATAATCGGGGTGAACCATAATTACAATATCTGCCCCGAGTTCCAATGCCCTGTTGTAGCAGGTCTTCTGATTTCCTCCATACCCCTTGTTCCTCCCGTGCACAAGAACCTCCCTGATACCAAGACTCTTAGCCTTCTGCACAGTATCATCCCTACTGAAGTCATCGGTAAGGATCACCTCATCCACCACATCCATCGGGATCTCCCTGTATGTCTGCTCGAGGGTCTTCTCTGCATTGTACGCGGGCATCACCACCACTATCTTCTTTCCGTGTATCATCTCTATCGTTGTGCTGCAGCCTCTACAGCCTTGAATACTCTAATAAAGTTCTTGCCCCAGAAACACTCGATCTCCTCATCGGTATAACCCCTGCGGAGCATCTCCTTGGTAAGCTCCTTCATCTTCGACATATTCTCAAAACCGGGCACACCTGCACCTCCGTCAAAGTCTGTACCGATACCGATATATTCTTTACCTACAAGGTCCTTTACATAGTCCACATGATCTATGATATTTGCCACTGTAAGCTCCCTTTTGGGCTTGTGCGACAAGAAATAACGACCGGCAGGAAGACCTATATAACCACCCTTGGCCGCCAATTTGAGCATCTCAGGATCTGTAAGATTCCTGGGGATAGCTTTATAATTGTATACACCTGAGTGTGAAGCCACTACCGGAGCCTTGCTTAATTTCAGGCAATCATACACTGTAGTCCTTGAACAGTGTGAGAGGTCAACAATCATACCCAGACGGTTCATCTCCTTAACCACCTCTTCACCAAATGGAGAGAGGCCTCCCCACTCATCTTTGGATCCGTTGGCAGAATCACAGACATCATTGTCACCGAAGTGGCATAGGGTTATGAGTCTGATACCGAGATTGTAGAACATCTCCACATTCTTTATGTCATTTCCCAGCATATAGCCATTCTCCAGAGAGAGCAGCACAGCCCTCTTGCCTGCTGCCTTGATTCTCAACAGATCGTCAGCACTGTATGCTATCTCCACATAGTCGCTGAAATTCTTCTCAACAAACTCCTTGAAAAGGGTCAACTCCCTCACACCATACTCTACTGCCAGTCTGAGAGAATCCTCCGAGCGGCCGGCCTGGCCCATATAGATAGCGAACACGCCGGCATCAAGCCCACCTTCCACCATCATCGGAAAAGAGACCTGCCCTTTCTCCACCGAATAGTCCTCAGCATCGGGGTGGCAAGCAAAAATGGCATAATCATTGTGAGTGTCAATAGTGAAAAACACCTTGTGCAGAGAATCTGCTTTTGCCGCTACAGCAGCCTCATCCTGCCCAAAAACTGCAGCAGAGATGAACATCAAAACAAATATTATAATCTTTTTCATAAGACAAAATTAACTACTTTTCTTTACTTTTGTCCCTTTATGAAGAAAATTTGTCTTATAATCACAGTTCTTATCCTACCGCTCCTTCTTCATGGACAGGATAAATCTGAATATATGCTCTACTCTATCGAGGGGAAGGACACGATATACCACGCCGACATAGCTCCGGCCTACAAAAAATATATTGAGAAGGTAAAAAGACAAAAGGGGAAAGAGTGGAGAAAGTATTATAAAACTGTACATAACTTCGCAAAAACATACCCTTATGCACTTGTGGCAAAAGAGAAAAAAATGGAGGCCGACAACTACATCTCCACACATAACCTGTCAGCCATGCAGAAGGAGAAATACTTGAAAAAATATGAGAAGGAGCTGTTTGAAACTTTCGAAAAACCGCTCCGCAACCTGACTTTCACCCAGGGAAGGATGCTCCTGAGACTTATTGACCGGGAATTGGGCCTGACATCATTCTACATCATAAAGGACTACCGCGGCAAAGCTGCAGCCGGATTCTGGCAAGGGGTTGCCAAGATATTCGGAGCCAATCTCAAAACCCCATACGACAAATTCGGGGAAGACAAACTGTTGGAAGAGCTTGTAAAACTCTATCAAGATGGCGATTTCGGTTTTCTTTACCTGTCAATATTCGGGAAACATATTCCAGAACCAGCCATCAAACCCAAAAACGACTTCAAACAGATGGTGTTCTATTGATGGACAAACCCTCACCATCGTAAACGACATACTCTCCGCCATTTACCCAATCACCCAGAATACAGAACCTTGAGCCATTGGACAACATCATATCCACATGCGTATGGAAATGTCCGAACACGAAACAATCCACCCTCTCAGGATATGAAAGGGCAAATTTACAAATAGGCTCCTGCTCTCCTTTAAAGAGGTATCTCTCCTCAGAACCGCCCTTTGCCAATCTGGAATTTTTGGACCACTTGTACCCCATAGCCATCGCCCATCTCGGATGCAACGAGCTGAATAGCATCTGTATGAACCGGTTATGGAACATCCACCTTATCAGTCTGAAACCAGGGGCTGTGTATCCCAACCCATCACCATGTCCCAAGCAGAATCTCTTGCCCTCAATCTCCACACAATATGGCTGCTCCAGAACCTTGAATCCGAGCTCCTCCTCAAAATAGCTGTAAGCCCATATATCGTGATTACCTTTAAAGAAAAAAATATCTACCCCCTTATCCTTAAGCTGGGCCAACTTCCCCAGCACCCTTGTGTGCCCCTTCGGGATGACATACTTGTACTCATACCAGAAATCGAAAATATCCCCAAGCAAATAAAGGGCTCTGGTATTGTCCGGAAGTTCATTAAGGAACTTCAGAAACCTCTTTTCAACCAGAGAGGCATCTGAAGCACGTAGACCCAAATGGACATCCGACACAAAATAGTACAAGTTCTTTAACATAGAGACAACACTATAGACAAGATACCTGCGATTGCACAATAGATAGCGAAATAGAAAAGCTTGGCCCTTCTGACTATATTTATCATCCACTTGCAAGCCAGGAATCCGGAAACAAACGCAGACAAGAATCCGACAAACAGCACCCCTCCGGAAATACCCGAGGCACCTGCAGCAAACTCACCGCTCAACAGCTCAAGAAATGCCTCACCCAAAATTGGAACAAGAACCATCAGAAATGAGAATTGGGCCATAGCACTCTTCTTCACCCCACACAGCAGACCTGTAGCTATAGTGGTACCCGAACGCGAAAGTCCCGGCAATACAGCAATAGCCTGCGCAACACCTATGATTGCTGCCTCCTTGTATCCTACCTCCTTGCCAACTTCCTTACCATCCTTAGAGACCTTTTCCCTTTTTCTGGCAACGTGATCACTTATAGACAGCAGCAAAGAAGTTACAATAAGCATAATTCCCACTACCAGCGCACCAGATCCGAAGATCTG
Organism: Candidatus Coprenecus sp.; assembly: GCA_045644725.1. Lineage (GTDB taxonomy): Bacteria > Bacteroidota > Bacteroidia > Bacteroidales > UBA932 > CAAGNP01. Next base: position 5,062 of record JAZRHK010000027.1, read on the forward strand.
CTCCACATAATCCTTGAAAAAGAGACCCACGACGAGGATGGGAACCATGGATACAGCTATCTTGAGAAGATAATCCATTTGTGGATTGTACTTGAACTTGAAAAAACCTTTAAGGAGATCCCAAATGGTCTTTCTGAAGACAACAATGGTGCTCAGTACCGTAGCGGCATGCACTGCCACCTCGAAACTCAAATTACTGGAATCAATACCAAAAAGTTCCTTTGCAAGGGTCAAGTGACCGCTACTGCTAACAGGAAGAAACTCTGTCAAACCCTGAAGAGTTCCCAATAATACAGCTTCCAACCAACTCATTGCTTCTTAGGTTTTTTCATTATTGCATACATCTCAAAACCGAACCCAAACAGGATTACCACCGGTGCCACCACCATTCTTCTGAAGCTGAACATGTCATAATTGAAGACATTTGGATCATCCGAGCCTCCGCCGGATAACAGGATATACCCTAAAACCATAATGCCCAGACCAATCAGAATCAACAGAAAATTTTTCTTGGGCAATGCAAATTTATCCATATCTACTAATAATATAATTCATCATTTGTAAGGGAGATCATCCCTCTTACCACAACAACTGTACAAATCACGCAAATCATCACTCCAATAGCTATAACTGCTGCCAGAACAGCTCCCAACATCTTCATATCCAGCAGGAGGAAGAGCTGGTTGAACTCATTTCTCACCACATACATAACCCCTATCAGAGCAAGCACTGCAATGGAAGAAGATATGATGCCCTGAAAAAAAGCCTGACCAGCAAAAGGCTTGCATATGAATCCTTTTGTAGCACCGACTAGCCTCATAGTATGGATCGTGAATCTCTTTGAATAAACATTCAGTCTGACCGTATTGTTGATCAGCACAAACGAAATGAACATAAGCAACAGTATGAAGATTCCAAGAACCATACCCACTTTTTCCAGATTGGCATTCAACAAATCCACTAGCGACTCCTGATAAACCACCTCGGCAATCAATGGATTTTTCTGCAAATCATCCTGCACCATAGCCAGACTGTCCTTTGAGAAATATTCAGCATTTACTTGAATGTCCAACGACACCGGAATAGGATTAGTCTCAAAAACATTCAGGAAATCTTCCCCCAGCAACTCTTTCATCTCTTTGATACCCTGCTCTTTGGATATTATATCCACCGCCTTCACATACCTCTTCCCTGAGACATCCTTTGCCAGCTTCTCCGCCTCTATTTCACTCACCTCGACATGCATGACAGCAGACACAGAAATGTTCTCCTTGAAAAAGTCTGACACCCCCTTCGCATTTGCTGCAATTATACCGGCAATTCCCACCAGAAAAAGGACCAGACTGATACTTATTACCGACGATAAATAGGAATGTATCAGCCTCCTAAATAAAATATTACTCTCTTTTTTACCCATGAGAACAAATTATGGAACTTCAAAGATAATTAAAACAAATTATCAAAAAAATTTTTAGTATCTTTGTACGGCTTATTGAGTAACAACTAAACCCTTACTGAAAATGAAAGAACCCAAGAGAGTCTTATTCGTGAATTCTGAGATATTCCCATATCTACCGGAATCCGAGATATCACTTATCGGCAGATATCTTCCGCAAGGAATCCAGGAAAGCGGGAAAGAGATCCGTTCTTTTATGCCAAGATATGGCTGCATAAATGAAAGACGCAATCAACTACACGAAGTGATCCGCCTATCGGGAATGAATATCGTAGTTAACGATATTGACCGTCCGCTTGTCATTAAGGTATCATCCATTTCTGCGGCCAGAATGCAAGTGTATTTCATTGACAACGAGGACTACTTCCACAGAAAGTTCATATATGCGGACGCAGAGGGCAAGTTGTTTGAGGACAATGACGAGAGAGCTTCGTTTTTTGCAAGGGGCATACTGGAGACAGTAAAGAAACTCAGATGGAAACCGGATATCATTCATTGTCAGGGATGGATATCACACGTACTCCCCATATACCTAAAAAAAGCGTATTCTGATGATCCTATCTTCTCTGACAGCAAAGTCGTCCTTACACTCTACAATGAACACCTGGACCAGACCTTCAGCCCAGACATGAAAGAGAAGATCTCCATGCATGGGATAAAGGCAAAGGATCTGGAAGTTTTGTCTGAACCGAATGGCATAAATCTTGCAAAACTTGCAATCCGTTATGCAGACGGAGTTGTGATAGGGGAAGAAAATATTCATCCTGACCTGATTGAATATGTATCAAGTCTTGGTCTCCCAACACTGAGCTATGGCAAATTTGACCAAACCAACAACGAATGCATTCAGAGATATAATCTTTTTTACGACCAATTTATAAAGACCAGTGGCGATGTCGAGTAAGAGACCGTTTGTATTTTTCACTCTAGTATTATCAGTTTTAGTATACACCTCCTGCATAGAATCAAATAAAAGCCTGGGAGGACAATTTGTACCGGAAGAGTTTGTTCTTCAAGTTCACAGCACTGAATTTGACATTCCTGTCACAACTTCAGGGATAGACAGCATCCAAGGATACAACTCTTCATACATGACCTTTGGATATCTTCACGACGAGACATTCGGATACACATCCGGAGGATGTGCCATCAACATAGCCCCATACGGGGACTCCACATATTTGGGAATAAATCCTGAATTGAAATCCGCGTACCTATACATGATCGTGGATTCCGTATCTGTTCTTAAAGAAGATCAGAAAAATATCCCGCAGAACATTTACATATATAAACTGAAGTCTGATCTTGACTCGCTCAAACTTTACAACAACTCCATCACCCCAGACGACTATTACCCTACACCAGTCAATGTAGGTGCTCCGGTCTTCTTTGGTGACGACTCCCTTAAAATTTACCTTACAGAAGAGTTTGGCCGTGAGCTGCTCGCCACATCCACAGCAGAATTTGACAGCGTCCAACTGTTCCTGGAAAGGATAAAAGGACTATATATTACCACAGACACTCCAGACATAAATCCAGGAGAGGGAAGAATAAACTATTCATACCTGGGAGGTCCTACCATATATGTAAGCTACGAACTTACTGACCCCCAAAGAGGTTACTACAAAAAAGACACAACACAAACATTTGCAGTAGGCTATACTCACGCAGTAAACACAGCACACACATCTTCAAGCAAGCTCGCGCAGGACAACACAAGCGAATATCTGCTTATTGAATCATTGGATGGAATCAAACCAAAGATCAAAGCAAAAGACATCAACGACATTCTCAACGCCTGGATAAGCGAAAATGGTTTCAATAAGAATGAACTGGTAATATCAAGAGCATACATTGAACTCCCATTCGAATTTGATGACAACAAATATCAGGACTTCAGCTCTATCTACCCACAACAGATATATCCCTGCATATACAACAACAGTATAGAATACATAAACTATCTCATACCCCTTTCAGAGATATACAACAATACAAATATTGGACTGATAAACAGATCGCTTAACAACTACACCTGCGATATTACCAATTATATCCAGAAACTGCTAAGACGTGACGAGATAACAGGACAGAGTGACCTATACATATGCCCTATCCTATCATATGAGACTGCCCCTGAAACATCCTCATACGATTACATGTATTCATACATGTACGGCTACACGCCATCAGGTGAACAGTACTACGCTATGGATAATCAGGACTATAGACATGGTGTGTTGAACGGAAGCGAACACCCCGAAAGGAGACCTAAGCTTCACATCACCTACACAGTTGTCAAATAGACAATACGAAAGGGATTTATTCAAACTTCTTGAGGACAATACAAGAATTGTGTCCTCCAAATCCGAAAGCATTGCTCATTGCCACATTAACCACCCTTTTCTGGGCATGGTTAAGGGTAAGATTCATCTTGTAGTCAATCTCCGGATCCTCATTTTCAAAGTTTATGGTCGGAGGTATAATCCCCGAATTGATTGCATTAATACAAGCCAGGGCTTCTACTGCCCCTGCAGCTCCCAACAAGTGTCCATGCATTGATTTGGTTGAGCTTATATTGAGTTTATAGGCGTGCTCACCAAAAACACTTTTAATCGCCTTTAGTTCTACCAAATCTCCCAAAGGGGTAGAGGTCCCATGAGCATTGATATAATCTACATCTTCAGGAGATACACACGCCTCCTCCAAAGCAAGCTCCATCGCTCTCATCGCTCCATATCCTTCCGGATGGGGCGCAGTGATATGATGGGCATCGGTAGTTACTCCGGCACCGCAGAACTCTGCATAAATTTTTGCCCCTCTGGCAACAGCATGATCATAATCCTCCAGAATCAGAATACCGGCACCTTCACCCATAACAAAACCGTCACGTCCTGCATCAAACGGTCTTGACGCTTTCATAAAATTGTCATTTTGGGTAGAGAGAGCCTTGGCAGAGTTGAAGCCTCCTATTGAATTTACAGAAACCGGTGCCTCAGATCCACCGGAAACTACCACATCTGCCTTTCCCAATCTTATCAGATTGAAAGCCTCCATAAGAGCGTGTGATGAAGAGGCACATGCAGAAGAGGTAGAAAAACCCGGACCGGTAAACCCATATTTCAGGGAGATCCATCCAGGTGCTATATTTGTTATTATCTTAACAATATTGAAGGGACTGAATCGTGGCGTTCCATCACCTACGAAAAAGTCCCTTAATTCATCACACAAGGTTCCAATGCCCCCGATACCAGAACCCAAAACGACCCCAACTCTGGATTTGTTTATAGAATCCAAATCCATCCCGGAATCTTTGATGGCTTCATCTGTCGCAATCAAGGCAAACTCAGCAAACTTATCCAGCTTTCTGGACTCTTTACGGTCTATTCCGAAGTTTGCAGGATTATAGTCCTTGATTTGACAGGCAAATCGGGTTTTAAAAAGAGTAGCATCAAATCTATCTATCAGACTTGCTCCGCTGACACCATCATTGAGGTTCGAAAAGTACTCCCCAATATTATTTCCAAGCGGATTAATGGTACCAAGACCAGTAACTACTACCCTTTTTGACATTTAATTATTTCAATTTCTCTTCGATATACTTGATAGCGTCACCTACTGTAGAGATTTCTTCAGCAGCATCATCAGGAATAGTAATATTGAATGCTTTTTCAAAATCCATAATAAGTTCAACAGTGTCAAGTGAATCTGCACCTAGATCGTTGGTAAAGCTTGCATTAGGGGTAACTTCGCTTTCATCTACACCTAGTTTATCTACAATGATAGCTTTAACTTTTGAAGCAATTTCTGACATGGTTTAAAATTTTAGTTAATGGTTAATTAATACAAATTTGGTTGCAAAGTAAGCAATTTTTTTTTGAAAAACGAAATTTAGTTCTCGGAAGCATACGTTGGACTCGATAGCTGTGGCCACTTTACAGAACTTTACAGAACTTTACTGACATAGGAAGCGAGTGCAGAAGGGACGTCTATACCACCTGTCAGGGAAGCTGTCCTGAACCCGGCATTACCGTTAACCTCGCAAACCAGAAAACCGGACCATTTCCCACCACCAAAAAGGATATCCACACCCGCAAAGTCGAGCCCCAATGCCTTTGTGGCCTCTACAGCCAACTCTGCCGCCCTGCTCGGCAGCTCCACTCTATAAGCATCCCCGCCTTGGGCAAAATTAGACTTGAAGCTGTTTTTATTACTTCTCAATGTGTGCCCTATCACTCTGCCACCTATAACCCAGACCCTCAGATCCCGGCCACTGCTGGTGGAGATGAACTCCTGGAATAGTGGCTTGGAACCTGGCAATAACTTTGCAGAAGCTTCGCAACAAATAATTGCAGATTCATACTCTGCCGCATCCCTCACGAGGAAAACCTCTTCACCTTTGGACCCCATGGAGAGCTTCATAACCACCCCCTCTGATCCAAAATCACCCCTCAACACATCCCACGAAGGATACTTTTCCGGGTACACCTTTGTAACGGGAGATGGAATCCCATTGCGTGCCAAGACCTCGGCTGTTGCAATCTTATCTCTACACAGCTCCATTGCCCTCGTAGAATTTACCACCCTCACACCACGCGATTCAAACCATGCTGAAAGGGGGAGATTGTAGCCCCTCATCACTACCGCATCGGGCTGTTCAAGTTCCTCTATCCCCGGCACCTCCATAGAATCATCCCAGAAAAGGAACTCCACATCCATCCCATAAGGGAGGAAGCTCTCGCGGAACCAGCCGAAAGCATTACTCGACCTGGGAGTGGTCTCAGGATATATAAACCATATTTTTTTCATTATAAAATGCTACCTTTGCGCCATGGAACAGATAGAACGCAGACAAATTGTATTGGACAAACTCAATGAGTGGAAATTTGACTACATGATGTATGAACATCCCCCGCTCCCTACTATAGAACTGGCATTGGATTACTGGACAGAGTGCTGTAAGGAGGAGGATGCCCTCCACTGCAAAAACCTCTTCTTCAGGAACCACAAAGGGAACAAGCACTATCTTGTAATCTTCGAGTGCCACAAGACACTCCCCATTCACGATCTGGAGAAAGTTCTCCATCAGGGTAAACTCTCATTCGCCTCACCCGAGAGGATGGAGAGGTGCCTCGGCACCACCCCAGGATCTGTCTCATTGTTCGGTCTTATCAACGATCCTGAGAAAAAGGTAAAACTCTTCCTTGACAAGGATCTTATGGATGCGGGGCATATCAGCTTCCACCCTAATGACAATACAGCCACTTGTGTCATTCCCAACTCTGATCTCCGCCGCTTTCTGGAGCTATGGGGAGGAGAGTATGAGCTTCTGGACCTGAATAATATCTCCTAAGCTTATTTAAGGTACTTCTTGAGAGACTGGGCCATCCTCAAAAAGCCCAGATCGGTGAAGTGTGCACCATCGACAGAGTGCTCATCGTCATCTCCCACAATCCCTTTTGCCTTTATATACTTCACATTTTTGTAACCCTCCTTGCGGAGCTGTTTGTAAAGCTCTTCCCACATCTGGTTCTTCTCTACCAGATCATTGGCAGTCCTCTGATTTATGTTTCTGTCAGTAAACTCCACATTCTCCACCATATAGATAGTCACCTCCGGACGCTCCTTGGCAAGTGTAGACATAAAATAATACGCGGAATCCTTAATTATCTGTTGAGTACAATTGGGGAGACAATCTATTACATATTTCTCAGCATCCACCCTCTTGATCGCCTCAATCATGGACTTGTCCATACGTGCATTTCCGCTGAATCCCAGATTTATGGTCTCACAATCAAACCAACGGCCAAGAATACTGCTGTATACCATACCGGGACGCGAAGCACACCCACCCTGAGTTATACTTGTACCATAGAAAAGAATGGGTTTGCGGCTCTTGAAACTTTCCACTTTTGGGGAAGAAAGTGTAGCTGTAGAGTCCACCCCTATCTCCAGCTTCACCACTCCGTCATAAAGGGGAAGATAAGCCAAATACTCCCTCTGGGAGCCATCACCATTGCGGAAGAAAATATTTTGGGACTCTTTGCCGTTTGGCTGAGCTGTACCGATATGTCTCCACTGACCATCCACAAGCGTGTACAGATCGATGCCCCTGATACCGGTTCCCGGCATATGGTTCATGTGAAAATTATTCAGAAGGGTCCATTTGGCACCCATCGCCTTTGCATTTGAAGAGAATCTGACGGCCAGACCCGCAGAGTTGAGACCAAGATCCCACACCGCTTTACGTGTAACATCTTTCAAGTCTGCAGGGAGACGGGAAAACTTCATCTCCGTATTGTCAAACCCCTGATTAATGAGCTCAGCGAATGCATCTACATCCGCATAGACAAGCTCTGACGCTTTTTGAGCCATTGATACCATTACTGTTGCCAACATCAGGGCAACAACTAACAAACCTCTTTTTATCATATCATTATCTATTGTTTATATTTCTCTCCATTCGATGTCTATCCCCTTTCGCTCCATCCCCCTGAACCAGGTCATCTGCCTCTTTGCAAACTGATGGATGGCTATCCTCAGTTTTTCAACCATCTCATCATAGGAAAGCTCACCTATGAGATATTGGGTAACAAACTTGTACTCCAGACCATAGTACAGAAGATTCTCTGCAGGGATACCTCTGTCCAGAAGACCTTTCACCTCTTCCACCATCCCCTCCTTGAGCCTCGCCTCCAGGCGGGCATCTATACGGGCATTCCTCACGTCACGCGAGACAGAGACTCCAATATACTTGACCTCAGAGGGATCAAAAGGGAGAGAAATGTCAGGTGAAACAAAATCGGGGTGTTCATCCTGATATATAGCTATCTCCAGAGCCCTTATCAGCCTCTGCTTGGTGTCATAGTCAGTGGTATTGTGAAGGTGCTTGTATGTGGCAAGCTTCGCTACGAGGGTATCCATATCCTCCCTCTCAAGTTCTGCACGGAGTTCCGGATTTTGAGGAACATCCAGAAGCTTGTAATCCCTTGTGGCTGCCTCGATATAAAGCCCTGACCCACCACAAAGGATAGGGAATTTACCCCTGCTTACCACATCATTGTATGCCTTGATGAAGTCCTTCCTGTATCTGAAAATGTCGTACTTCTCCCCTGCATCGAGAATATCTATAAGATGGTAAGGAATCTCCTCATAATCACCCAGATCCTTGCCTGTCCCTATATCCATCCCCCGATAGACCTGACGTGAATCGGCAGATAGGATCTCCCCGTTCATCTGGCGGGCCAGCTGGACAGCATATTTTGTTTTTCCGGAAGCCGTCGGGCCAAGTACACAAAGCAGTTTCATACTACAAATATACTATAATAGCTTATCAATAAAAATAAAAAATCCTGCAGCCATCACAGTGACTGCAGGATAAATTACAAGTGCCAAGTATATTAGAATAGGTAACCGGTATTGATATAGAATGCCCCGTTGCCGTCCTGCTTGTTGAACGGTTTACCGTATTCGAAGGCTACGATGAAGTTCTGGTTCATGATAAAACGGAGACCGGCACCCACTGTGGCGTGAAGATTATCGAAATGCTTCTTGCCATATGTAGTACTTTGGGCCATATAATCATCGTACTCTTTCTTTGCAGCCATATACAATGCAGGTGTACTGAAGTCAGTAACCTCTTTCTTGAATGACATATCATAAGGTCTTACAGCGACTGCTCCATCCGAGAATGCTGTGATGGAGAATGCTATATTTTGCTTGAAGAGCTGGAAATCCACAAATTTCCAACGCAGCTCAGCATTATAGAATGCCACATCGAGGGCCTGTACCCTGTTGCGCATCATACCGCGGACAGTCCTGTATCCACCCATACCGTCCCTGTCGTATGAAGATCCGAACATAGAGAAGAAAGGTAGAGAATAGAACGGTGCACTTTTACCCATAGTACCCTGATAGTTCAGCCTGTATGCCAATGTGAGTTTTTTCATCACGATAGGGACATAGTGTCTGAATGTAAAACTGTATCTGTAGTAGGGGTTCGATGTTCCGAGCCATTTGGGAGCCAAGATAGTGTGTCCTTCGATCCATAGACCTTTGTTGGGAGAGTTCTCCACATCGCGGGTATCATACATAAGACCAAGTTTGAGACCGCTGTTGATGCCGCCGCCATCCTCATCGTCAGATATGATGCCCCAAGAACGGTATTGCTCATATAAGGTAGGCAACTCATCCGGGAACATCTTCTCAGGATCCTTCCCTTTGTTCACTCTTGCACGGTCTATAGCACCCTGTCTGAACCAGTTGAAGAAATAACCGGCCTCCCAGTAGAATTTGTCTTTGATGATCTCACCAGTAAAGTCCGCCTTGGCGATAAGGTGGGTACGTGAAGTCTTGTAATAAGGGCTGTACAAATAACTCTCAGGGTCATTTTTACCCAGGGCTACCTTCTCGTGGTCATAGAAAGACTGGTAGCCGTTGAAACCGTAGAAATCAAGTGCATTATCGTTGATCAGGACCACTCCCGGTGAGAACCTTACACCTGGGATGAGACTCTTGGAGTCAAATGTAAGGACATACAATTGTGAGCCCTTTGTAAAGAAAGATGCCTCAATATACCACTGAGAGTATGGGTTGGGATATGTGGCACCGTCACCAAAATCATATATGTTCAAAAGGGCACCAGCCTGGAAACCTTTGTCTGCATCAAACGCCACCACAGGGAGGGGGCCGAGGTTAATCCCTTTTTTTACAATTTCGCTTTTCTCCTCCTGACCCATAAGTGAGACAGAGAGAATCATAGCCAATGCTGAAAGTAAAATCTTTTTCATAGGATACTGTTTATCGATTATTCAACTTTGCTTCTTCTGAATATGGTAGCTACAGTAAGGCCAGATACGATATGCCATACACCCCACCATGCAGTCACAAGTAGCATACCTCCGTATACGTGATGCCAGATCTCTGGAGGGAAGATGGCGTGGTTGAAGAGAAGAACCAGACCCAAACCTGAGTTTTGGATACCTGTCTCGATAGTGAGTGATCTCCTGTCAAGGACAGGTCTTTTCATCGCACGGGCACCAAAGTAACCCAAGCTAAGGGCACAAGCGTTGTGCACAAGTACGATAATGAAGATATAGAACAGATTCTCAATGAATATCTGGAAGTTCTGTGCGAACGAGATGATTACCATACCGAAGAATACTACGATAGAGAGCACCTGAAGAGGCTTGGTAATCTTCGCAGTAGCCTTAGGAAGATATTTTGCGAAAAGCATACCCAGTACGATAGGGATACCCAACAGGATGAGCACCTGGCCGAACATAGGGAGGAATGGGATCACAAGCTCGGGAACATCTCCACTGATGCTTACTGTGCGGTAGTACAGGTTACCCCACAAAAAGAAGTTCAGCGGGGTAATAAATGTAGCAAATGCAGATGTGATGGCGGTCATGCTGACTGAGAGTTCCACATTGCCTTTGGCAAATGAGGACATGAAGTTGGAGATATTGCCACCTGGGCAAGATGCCACCAGAATCATACCCAAAGCCACCATAGGGGTGATCCAGTTGTTCATAAGGATAGCCAAAAGGGTAGTGATGGCAGGAAGTCCGATCCACTGCAGGAATAGACCTGTGAACAGCGATTTTGGCTTGGTGAACACATCTTTGAATGTGTTGAGCTTGATACCGAGAGCGACACCAAACATAATGAACGCCAAAAGTATATTAACGATAGTTGTTCCTCCTTGACCAAAATTTATGGAAATGGCACTGAGACTTTCAAGTTGTTCTTTCATATATATTTAAGTTTTACTTTATACACTCGTTGTATGTTTTCCTCAACTCCTTCACCATACGGCGGATTTTTCCGTTGTATGTGAACTTCACATCTGAAATCATAATTCTAAGGAGCCTATAGGCATCCTGCGATATGATAGGGGCAGGAATGGAAAGAATCCATGCTGCCAATGCCCATTCCCAGGGGAGAAGACAGAATGCCAGCACTGCATATATTATCAGCAGCAGCGGCCATATAATCAACAGGCAAACAAATCTGACAGAGTTATAGAACGCCCTATCCTTGAATTTGGACAAAAGGAATCCGACAACACCCGTAAGCGGAAGAGTCACTATACCTGCAGGAATAGTATATGGCAATGTTATAAGGAAAATTATATTCTTCAGAAGATTAGAATACAATGGTTTTTCAACCACAGTAGATGAGAGGCTGATTTTGGCTTTCTCCCTCTTCTGATGGAGTTTCTCTGCCAATGAAAGGAGCTTCTGAGCCTTCTGTGGTTCCGATTCACGAAGCTCTGCAATATCCTTTACGATCTGCTTGTTGCATTCATAACGGGTAGTAAGCGACCTTCTCTTTTCTGTCGGATTCTCCTTGGCATACCTTTTGGCATACTGGTTATTCATCACGGCACAAAGTTCAAATGTCGCGTCATAACACTCATCATCAGGAATATATACAATCTTCTCCTTCATCCTCTGCGATAGGGCTTCCTTCATCTCATTCATCAGCACAGGGACAGGTGTATCAGAGCGGGCCTCCAAGAACTCTTTCACATTTATCGGCTCACCCACCTGTGCAAGAACAGTGGATCTGAATCTGAAGAAGTTTCCATACTCAATGCCGAAGGGTACGATATACAGAGGTGTCCCCTCAGGGAGAAGCTCCTGCGTCTGCAAGGCAATTCTGAAAATGCCCTTACCCAAAGGGAGAAGGGAGTGCATTGCCCTGTGAGTCCCCTCAGGAAGGATACAGAATGGAACTTTGTCCAGAAGGACATCTATTGATTTCTGTATTGTCTCATCGTTTTTCTTCACTTCAGAAACGCCATCACGAATCCTCATGATAGGCATTATCTTAAGGAAAGTAAAGATTTTTTTCAGAATAGGGATTTTGAATAGGTCTGCTCTGGCCACAAACACTGTAGGGGTCTTCTGTCTGCTCAAAACCACCAAGGCATCCATTAGGGCATTGGTATGGTTTGGGGCGATAATTACAGCTCCATCTGTAGGGATTTTTTCAAGACCGATATACTTGATTTCTTTGTATGAATGCAGGACCATAAAATCCACATAGTTCTTCAAGAAATTGTATAGACCGTCTGAATCCTGGATTTTTTTCTTTCTTTTAGCCATGGGTTAGGCGAAATTTGTGTGGTTCAACCACAAAGGTAAAAGGTTTTACTATTTATCCAAAGCAAAGGAGAGCAAATAACCGCTCTCCTGCTTGAAATATTTCTTTTATTATTCTCTAATAGCCTTGATACCAGGAAGTTCAATACCCTCAAGATATTCAAGCATAGCTCCACCTCCGGTAGACACATAGCTCACCTTATCTGAGTATCCCATCTGTGTTACAGCAGCTACTGAGTCACCGCCACCTACAAGGGTGAATGCCCCTTTCTCAGAGGTTACTTTTGCAAGAATCTCCGCAATGTAGTTGGTACCTTTAGCAAAGTTAGGCATCTCAAATACACCTACAGGGCCGTTCCAAAGGATAGTTTTTGAGTTCATTAGAACCTCCTCCCACACTGCAAGTGTTGCAGGGGCAGCATCCATACCTTCCCAGCCATCTGGAATCTCAAAGTTGTTTACAATCTGAGTGTTTGCATCGTTAGAGAAGTCATCTGCAATTACAACCTCTTTAGAGAAGTAAAGTTTGACACCTTTCTCTTCAGCTTTCTTGATGATATTAAGGGCAAGTTCCATCTGGTCGTCCTCGCAAAGTGAACGTCCGATCTTTCCTCCCTGAGCTTTAACGAAAGTGTAAACCATACCACCACCGATAATCATATTGTCGCAAGCGTCAAACAGGTGCTCGATGATACCGATCTTAGAAGAAACTTTTGCACCGCCAACGATAGCTGTTACAGGGTGCTCAGCACCGTGAAGAACTTTGTCAATAGCTTTAATTTCACCCTCCATGATGTAACCGAACATCTTGTCGTTAGGGAAGTATTTGGCGATAAGTGCAGTAGAAGCGTGAGCCCTGTGTGCAGTACCGAAAGCGTCATTGATATAGCAATCAGCGTATGATGCCAATACTTTGGTAAACTCTTTCTGACTCTCTTTTACAGCAGCTTTAGCAGCTTTTTTCTCCTCATCGGTAGCATCTTCTGCCAAACCTCTTGGTTTGCCCTCCTCTTCTGCGTAGAAGCGTAGGTTTTCGAGAAGAAGTACTTCACCTGGTTTGAGGGCAGCAGCCTGCTCTTGAGCTTTTTGGCAATCTTCAGCGAACTGGATTTTTACTCCAAGAAGCTCTTCTACTCTGTAGATGATATGTTTAAGTGAATATTTGTCTGTAGGACCTTTTGGACGACCAAGGTGTGACATGATGATCAATGAACCACCGCCTGCCAATACTTTTTTCAAAGTAGGGATAGCTGCGCGGATACGTGTGTCGTCTGTAATTTGGAATTTGTCATTCAATGGAACGTTGAAATCCACCCTTACGATAGCTTTCTTGCCACTGAAATTGTAGTCACTAATGTTTTGCATTTTACTTCAAATTTTGATTTACTCTATATTCAGCCGCAAAAGTACTAAAAAAGTGCCAAAAATAACCTATCTTTGGAGTCAGTTTTTGATTATGATACTACAAGCACCATCTCCTTCATGGAAGGATTACGAATTGATAGACTCAGGTAACTTCGAAAAACTTGAGCGCTTTGGACAGTTCATATTGGCCCGCCCAGAGCCTAAAGCCCTATGGGACAAAGCATTAAGCGAAAAAGAATGGAACTCCAGAGCACACACCCGCTTTACCACCGGTGCCGGCTTCGGCAAAGCAGGAAAAGAGGACAGCGGCACTTGGACCATGCTCAAAAAAATGCCCGAGCAATGGCTTATAAATTACAATGGCCCATCATCTTTCAAACTCCGACTTGGCCTCACCTCATTCAAACATGTGGGGGTATTTCCCGAGCAGGCACCTAACTGGGACTACATCAGTTCGCAAGTCAAAAGGCTGAAGGGTGAGATGGAGAGTACCCCCAAGGTTCTCAACCTGTTTGCCTACACAGGGGCAGCCTCCCTCGCTGCCAAGTGCGCAGGGGCAGATGTCACACACCTGGACTCAGTACGGCAGGTGGTAACATGGGCCAGAGGCAATATGGAATTTTCAAAGCTCGACAATATCCGCTGGGTGGTGGAAGATGCCCTCAAATTTGTAAAGAGGGAGGCAAAAAGGGGCAACACATACAACGGCCTGATACTCGATCCCCCTGCCTACGGCCACGGACCTGACGGTGAAAAATGGAAACTCGACGAGTGCCTTTACGAATTGCTCCAGGGATGCAGCAAAATTCTCGCTCCGGAACACAGTTTCATGGTACTCAACCTCTACTCAAACGGCTACTCTGCAATGCTGGCTGATACACTTGTCAAGTGCGCCGTAGGAGACAATGGCAAAAGGACCTCCGGAGAGCTTATGCTCAATGACAACTTCGGAAGATCCCTTCCGCTAAGTGTATTTACAAGATTAGAAAGATAGGACTATATGGATTTATTGGCAGTTATATGGGATCTGGACCCTGTCCTTCTCAAATTGGGGCCTTTGGAGATAAGATTCTACTCACTCCTCTTCGTAGCGGGACTTTACCCGCTCGGTTTCTGGATCGTAAAGCAATTCTACAAGAGGGAAGGTGCCCCTCTCGATCTCCTGGAACCGCTCCTATATGCCCTTTTTATAGGAACCCTGGTGGGAGCACGCCTCGGACACTGCCTCTTTTATGACCCCTGGTACTACCTCGCCCAGCCTGTCGAGATTCTTAAAGTATGGGAAGGCGGTCTTGCATCGCATGGAGGTGCAATAGGCTGTGTCCTGGCCATCATGTGGTATGCAAAAAAATATGGCAAAAAGGTAGGATTTGACTTCTGGTGGGTAGTCGACAGAGTGGTTATCGCCACCTGCTTTGCCGGATGCCTTATCCGTCTGGGCAACCTCTGCAACTCGGAAATCTATGGCAACCCTACAGATCTCCCTTGGGGATTTGTCTTCGTCCTTAGGGGCGAAACTCTGCCAAAGCACCCCACACAGCTCTACGAGGCACTGAGCTACTTGCTATTGGGCATTTCCCTTCTGCTTCTATACTACAAGAAACTGGACAAACTCTACAGAGGGGAAATCTTCGGGATATTCTTCATGGTCCTTTTTGGAATGAGGTTCCTTATAGAATTTGTAAAAGAGCCACAGGAGGCATTTGAACAGGGGATGGTACTCAACATGGGGCAATGGTTAAGCATCCCTTTCATCCTGGCAGGCGCTGCAATACTTACAATGTCCCTAATCAGGAGAATCCCCGCAAAACTCACCCCAAAAAACAAATAGCGGTTATGCACGAGTATATTGAATTGATAAAAAAAGAGGTTAAACCTGCTCTTGGGTGCACTGAACCCATTGCAGTAGCATTAGCGGTAGCCAAAGGGTGCGAAGCACTCAGAGAGACCGGCATGGATGTTTGCAGCGTGGATGTTAAAGTGAGTGCCAACATCCTCAAAAACGGCATGGGGGTAGGTATCCCCGGCACCGGAATGGTGGGGCTTCATATCGCATCAGCCTTAGCGGTCCAATGCGGCAAATCTTCATATGGTCTGGAGGTGCTGAAAGACTTGGCACCGGACGATGTGGAAGCTGCAAAGAAGATGGTGGAGGAGAAAAGGGTCAATATAGCATTGGCCAATACAGAGAAGAAACTCTATGTAGAGGCACATTGCTGCTCAAAAGGGGGAGAGCACACCTCCAAAGTGATAATCGCTGACAATCATGACTCTATAGTATATGTGGAGGGGGATGGCAAAGTTATCCTTGATCTCCAGAATCAAGGGGGAGATGATGCAGCGGCAGCCAACCAGAAAACCACACTTGACTATCAGCTTACAGTAGATAAGATATACGAATTTGCCTGTACTGCACCATATGAAGATATTGAGTTTATCCTTGAGGGTGCCAGGATGAATATGGCACTTGCCCAGGAGGGGCTCAAACTTGAATACGGCCTTCGAGTAGGCCGCACCATTCTGGACCACAGACACAGCGATGTGTTCGGCTCAGGCCTGATGAACACCTGTATGGCCCTTACAGCAGCAGCATCAGATGCAAGGATGGCGGGGTGCACACTCCCTGCAATGTCCAACTCAGGCAGCGGAAACCAGGGAATTACAGTGTCAATGCCAGTAGTAGCGGCAGCCCATGAACTTGGAGCAGATAAGGAAGCATTGGCCAGAGCATTGATTTTGAGCAATATGATTGCCATACACATCAAAGGTTATCTGGGCAAACTCTCTGCCCTGTGCGGTTGCGTAATTGCATCGACTGGCTCATCGTGCGGCATTGTAATGCTGAAAGGTGGAACACTCGAGCAGATCAAATATGCCATCAAGAATATGGTGGGCAACATCACCGGTATGGTTTGCGATGGGGCAAAGGTGGGTTGTGCACTAAAGGTCGCTTCGGGCGTATCTTCATCTGTACAGTCAGCAATTCTGGCACTGGAGAACATCTGCATCTCCTCAAATGACGGAATCATTGATGAGGATGTGGAGAAAACCATCCGCAACCTTGGAACTATCGGCTCCAAAGGTATGCAGAGTACAGACAATATGATTCTGGATATCATGGTATGCAAATAGCCACATATGCGTAAACCCCTGCTCATAATAATAGGTATCCTGACCGCAATTTCCTGCAACAAGGAGATTGTGACATGGGACATTACACCTGTGGGTGTAGAAATTGCACTGACAAATGACAATGGTGCGAGCATCATTGACTCATTGGCCCATCCTGTGACGGCCAGCTTTATGGGAGAGACATACACTCTGACAGACAGAAGGGATGAAGAGATCATATCTTCAGACCCGTCTGATCCTATGGCTCCCACTTGGTATGGGTTTGCCATCTACGGTCAGAAAATATATTTCGGGGAGTTTCCTGGAACAGACACTTTTAACAATGAAAACCTCATCATAGATTGGGGGGATTCCACAAAGGACACCATCACCATCAGGAATATAGTCCACGATACAGATAGCTGCTGGGTGGACAGAGCGTACTATCTGAACGGAGAAAAAGTAAAATATCAATTTGATATAATCAAATAGGGCTAAGTTAGAAATTACCTGTGACGTATAAGGTGGGGCTCTCGATAGTAATCGTGTAGTGGGCTTGAGCATTGGGGACTTCAAGCCAAGTGGTCTGAGGTGTCTCTGAAGTCAGGTTTGTCTGGCTGACCATTTCGTTTTGTGCATCTGTTACACATATGTGGATATCACCCAAAAAGGCGTGATTAACCTCTACTTGTAAAGTGCTTGAATGGTAGAATATCTCTATATACGGAGAAGATGAACGGGTCAGATTGCTCTCCTCTTTTTGTTTAATCTCTGTTTCAACCTTTTTAGGGTTTGGTTTTCCACAACTGTTAAGTGCGCTAATTCCTATGGTGAGAGCCATTAGTAAAGTCAGGATATGTCTCATAAAATCGCTTCTTTAACCATAAATCCAAGTTGGTTTCATTACTTGGTATTTGAAGTTTCTTTCTTATCTTCAAGTTAATATTATAAATATTCTTTCTATCAATAATAAGTTTGATGTCCTCAGTGTAAAGACCTAACAAATATAGACAACAAAACCCTATTTCACGAACACTGAGATCAAAATCTTTGAGGTAATTTATAAATTCAGGATATCGGATACCATAGAGAATCGCGATATTTTCTACTATTTGGTCACGATTTCTCTTCACCATTTCAAGCTGTGTTGCTACTTTAGATATAGAGTCCGGCTTAGGTGACTCCATAAAAGATGAGAATGAAATCAGCCTGTTTTTAATTATTTCTTTCTCATTTGCGATATCGCTCTCAGGTATAATTTTCAATATATCTTGGTAGTGCTTTTCTACCTTTTTAAGTGTGTCGAACTCTTTGTTGAGATTTTTTATGCGGCCTCTTTCCATCCAATACTTAACGACTATGGATATAGACAGGATTACAAGTAGGGACAGAAGCGATATATATAGTCTTTTTTGGTTTTCTCTCTTATAGCTTTCTATGTCAGCTTTGTATCTCTCCTCAATAATTCTCAGATCTGATTCGTAAATGTCAAGATCGAGAGTGCCTTGGATAGCTGAGAATTCTTTATAGGCCTCAAGGGAGAGTTTGTACTCACCCCTTTGCTCATATATGTCAGACAGAATGGAGTGGTAGGATGGCTCTTCGATATCACCTCCGTATATCTTGTAGTTGTTCAGAGATGTCAGGGCATTGGATATCTCTTTTAGTTTGACATAGGCCCTTGTAACTGCCATCCAGTTTATTTCATCTTTGGGGTAGGTATTGATGTAGTTCTCTATGTACTCTTGCAGTTGTTCTGGGTGGGACTCAGAGCTGATCAGCAGATTTATATAAATTCCCTCGTAGTAATGGAGTCGGGAGGGGGCGCACTTTTCTTTATATGGTTCTGCCATAGAGAGATATTTGCTGCACTCAGAATAATTGTTGAGAAGGAGGGACATTTGTGCTGTGTTAAGCCATGAGTGAAACAGGTATGTGGTGTCTTTGTCCTTTTCGGAGTTGTAAGCAGCTTGTCTGTATGAGTCCAGAGCATCGGAATGTCTCCAAATGCTGCTGTACATATTCCCTTTCAGCATATGGATTCTTTTGAGAATATTATACTCTACTTCTGAAGAGTCTGTATCGAGAGCCTTTGTAAGTGCCAGCATAGTGCTGTCATAATCACCCATATTCTGGTATATGCGAGCCAGATAAAAGTATGTATACGCCTTGTCGTTATCACTCCCCTTTTTTGAATAGTATTGGACCGCAGGTCTTATTATGCTGTCGCTGGTGAGATCGATGTAATTCTTGTCAAGGGCTATTGAATAGAGTAATGAATACCGTGCAATGGCCTTATCCCCTTTTAGCAGGTCGAGGTCCATCTGTTCAAGTTCTGCAAGAGCACTGTCCGGATATGCATTAATATAAGAGCCTATCGTATCAAGTTCTCTTTCCTGAATGTCGGGGCTACAGCACAATGCGGATATGGTAATGAGAAAAAGAAGTAGCGGTTTCATCGTTATTTTTCAGTTATTCATCTCAAAAATAAACAAAAAATCACTCACAGATTGAGAGGTGATGTGCATTTTGACAAAAGTGAAATCGATAAAATATATTGTTCTTATAATCAAACAAATATCATTCATCAAGAGTAAAGATTTTTTTTAATGGATGAAACTAATTAATGTGATATTTGTAATAGTAATCAAAATCTATGGCATTATGAAAAAGCTCATTATTTTCTTTTGCATTTGTTCATTCATATGTGCTTGTCAAATTGTCGATATGCCTTATGAAAAAGATGTCAATTATAATAACCAATCACTAAAGATTGATAAAACTAAAACCAGTATCACAATAAATGATGCATATATTGTCGCAAATTTATTTAAATCAAAGGGCATAGCTACAAAGGTAGCAGATATTAATAATATAGGAGAGTCTTTCAGTATTACTCAATCAAATGGGGATACTTTAATGTATGTTATAAATTTTAAAAATAATCAAGGTTTCATAATAGTTAGTGCATCTAAGTTTTATGAGCCTATTTTAGCATATAGTGATTTTGGAAGGTTTGAAAAAAACTATATAGGAAGCCCTATTGAGGTATGGATACAAGAGCAGGAGAATGTGTCAGATGTTGTCATGGAGGATACAGTATTAAGAAATCTGTATAGAGCGAAATGGAATATGTATGAAGATTCTGCTATAAAAAATAATTCTGATGTCAAATCAGAAAGCATTACTCAGGTTAGGAGTGATTTTGTTTCATATTGGGAGTCTCAGGGCGGAATTTGCTATCCGCTTTATGAACAACCTAAGAATCTTCCAGATGATATATATAGTAATTTTTGTCTTCAAGCAGAAGGAATAGCAAATCCAGAATACGATTATATGGCGAATTCAATAATTGTAGAAGTTAATCAAGTAAGTAATAGTTTAAACACTGGAGTACTAATTTCCACAAAATGGGATCAGACTGTAAGTGCTACGAGTGTCGATAATGAGCCAGTTGGTTGCACAAGTGTAGCTGTTGGTCAGATTATAAAATATCATGAACATCATCCTCAACACTATTATTGGAGTGGTATGAATATGTACGGCACAGATGTTTATACCAGACCTTTTTTGGAAACCATTAGCCAAAGTATAAATTGGTCAATATCACCAACTATATCTGATCCTTTATCAGCAAGGAATTATCTGGTTAATTGTGGTTATGCAAATGCTAACGTAAGATCTCATGATAAGTCCATTGTTAAGAATAACTTATTATTAAGCAGACCTGTTTTAATGTCAGGAGCGACAGGGGCTAGTAGTGGCCATTCTTGGGTGTGTGCCGGCTATATAGCTTCGTCTCAAAGTAGCGAGTATCATTTATATGTATTATCTATTGTGCCACCATTGCAATATGAGTATTCCGGATTCAATTATACATATAGTAGCGGAAATGGAGAATATTTTTATATGAACTGGGGGTGGGGTGGTTTGTATGATGGATGGTATTTTGGAGATTCGGTTATTGCTGGTCAATATAACTTTAGCTCGTTTAGGAGCGATATAATTGATATATATCCTACAGAATGATGCGTTTTCTAGATAAGCTTATAAGTCTATTGTTAATATTGTTACTGACTATATCGTGTGAAGTGTCGGAAAGGTTACCCAAGGAATTAGTAGAGAGAAATTTTGTGATTTTGGGGTCACTTATTCCTGGAGATACTCTTATGGTGGATGTGAAGATTTCATCATCTGTTTATGAGGTAGTACATGACACCGTTACTCTTACGGATCAAGTAAGAGCGAATGTTTCATATTCTGTTAATGGGGGTAATTTGATTGATATGAAGTTGGTTAGTAAACGGCACAAACAGGGGCCTAGAACAATATGTAAAAATTACTTCGTGTCAGACTATATTCTTAAAATAGGAGATAAAGTACAGATTGTAGTTAGAGACAGTTCAGACAATATTTCTACGGCAAGAGTTGAATCTGTGGTTTTGTCACCACCGGATTATTCAATAGAATCACTTCATAGCAGTTACAACTATGATCAAATTGAGTTGTCTTTGGGTGGAGTGTCTAAGAGAAAGGCATATAATAAAACTGCAAGTACTGATTATAAATTTACACTCAGAGACAATCCCAATGAAGATAATTACTACATGTTATGCGTTAATGGTCAGTCTTCTCTTACTATTTTAGGATTCAACCAGAGTTATAAACTACTTTCGCCGTCTATTAATCAGAATCTAATTGTTGAACCGAAGTCATCTGTTTTTGTGGATATGAATATATCACACTCCTTCGGTGGTATAAAGGAAGGATATACCAACGTTTTTAGTGATGAAACATTTAATGGAAGTGATTTTGAATTTGTTGTCAATGTGAAAACTGGGGAACAGTTAAGATCTGTTAAAGTGGATCCAGAAACAGATTTTGGGAGGAAACTTGCTTATAATTACAATGACTTTGTTGAGGATGGTTATTTGTATTATAATAATTACACTTTCGGAGCATCAGCTTTAACACATCTTTTCTTGGTGGAGATAGATAGGGATACATATCTATATCATAAAAGCTTCATGTACAATATGTCCTTTAAAGAGTCAGAAGGCATTTTTGGATCACCGAACTATTTACATTCAAACGTTTCTGATGGTTACGGTGTATTGTCATCTATGTCTCCAGGAAAGTTGACGAGCTTCACAAAGACAGGAGAAATTGTAGATACTACATTTTATCTTAATGTACAGGATAATGTAATGATTAATATTCGCGATCTTGACTTGGATGGAAAATGGTATGTAGATGAATTTTCCGAGCTGGATTATTTCTTGGATTATCATCCTTCGGATACATTAATGGAGGACAATCAATGTACGATGTTTCGAAAAATGCATAAAGTCGATGATTGGTGCATTTCTTTCCAAAATATTACGGAGGCAATGTTCGGTAATCCATTTTATATGGTAGAAACAGAAAAAATATATCAGGAGAACCCTTCTGAAAATGGATTAAGAGTTCAAATTCAGTCTCATGATATGATGAGTGTGCATATAGGACCAACAATAGGATATGTGTCATTACAATGGGATAAGATGAATCCTATGAGTAATTATTTAAAATTAGTTGATGAACAAGGCCAGAGTAAAATAATAGGATTTCTATATTACTGATTTACATTATGTTGAAAAAGCTACTTTGTGTTTGTTTTGTGTTGTTTTTCGTTTCATATAGTGCTAATGGACAAGATAAGGACACATCGTATTATAGGGGAGAATTACAAGGCGCAGTAGTTTCAGCGATAAGGAGCATCGAACAAACTTCACAAATCGTTCGTATATCGCCTATTAAGGTGCAGACTATGCCGTCAATAATGGGTGAACAGGATGTTTTGAAAATAGCTCAGTTTATTCCTGGTGTAGTAGGGGGAAAGGAAGGTGATGTTGGTATTAGAATACGAGGAGGCGGGTTTGATCAAAGTATGGTTTTAATGGATGGAGCACCAATATATAATCCATTTCATTTCAAAGGGCTTGTATCTGCGTTTAATCCGGATGTTATAGGGGAAACAATAATATTGAAGGGGGGATTTCCAGCCAAATATGGAGGGAGATTGTCTGGTGTCATGGATGTCTCTATAAGGGATGGGGATTATAAAGCATATCACGGAGGTATAACGGCAGGCTTGTTTTCTTCCAAGTTATTTTTTGAAGGCCCTATTAAAAGGAATACTTCATCATTCATAATTTCAGGGAGAAAATCTTACTATAATTTCTATCTCAAAAATCTTATTAATATGTTGGATGATACAAGGGGATTGGGTAGATTGGCCGACATATTGGACGGCATGGATTATTATGATATAAATGCAAAATATTCTCATACATTAGGACTTAATCATAAGATTTCAGCTTCCTTTTATATAGGGGACGATCATACAAATTCAAAAGTTTCAAATGAATATAATTATGAGAAAAATGGTAATCTTATCGAGAAGTCTACTATGGAACGCAGAAAGTATAATACAGGAAATTTAGTCTTTTCTGCAAGGTGGGATTATAACATTAGTAATGCCAGAAGACTGAATTCTATTATTTCATTTAGCAGGTACAGAAGTGGCATGACCATTCAGAATGTTTATGAGGAGAAATATGCTGCGAAGTCTGATTATTCCTCTGAAAATGGAGTATTTGTATCAGGCATCTCAGATTTGATGATTCAGTGTGAATTTGTGGATAAAACTTTTCAGAGACATACTATAGTTGCGGATATTGGGTACACTTCTCAAGTTGTGAAATCTGTCGTGGACTTCTCAAGGGAAGAAAACATATCTTCTGTTATTTCGACTTATAGCGGTACAAACGGATTCAGTAATAATCTTAATACATTCCATTTTTCAGTAGACGATCAGATCAATATTTCAAGCGGTCTTAAGATGGCTATGGGGGTTAGATTGAGTGATTATTTGGTGGACAATAAGAATTATTTATATATAGAGCCAAGACTGAGAATCAAATATCATCCAATAAACAAATTGTCTCTCAATGGCTCTTTTACGGTAATGAGTCAAGGTGTACAGCTATTATCAAATACCAATGTGGTATCAAAGTATGATTTATGGGTCTCTGCAACAAATAATCATTCTCCAATGAGGTCTTTGCAGACAACTTTAGGTGTTCAGTATGAAATAGGGAATGAGAATAAGTATGTGGTCATGACTATAGAGGGATATTATAAAAAAAGTGACAACATCATAGAATATCTTGATGGTTCTTCTTTGGCATCAAAAAGTAATTGGGAAGAGGTAGTTACAGATGTGGATGGATGGGCATATGGAGTAGAAATTTTTATGCAAAAGCCGTTTGGCAAATTCACTTCAAGTGTAGCATATACTTGGAGTAAATCACTCCGTCAGTCGGACAAGATCAATGGCGGAGTCAAGTATTACGATATAAACGATCATAGACATAATTTCAGTGCAACACTGTCACATAATATCAACAGCAATTGGCTTATCTCTCTTTCATATATAGTACGAAGTGGAGATTGGTATAATATTGAAACATTGAGGATACCGAATGTTAATCAAGGTATAGGTTATTTGCCGTATAATCAAGAATATGTTAAATTTCAGGATTATCCAAATTATACTCCAGGCTGGACTAATGTTTCAAAAGGTAGAAATATTTATCAATCAGAGTTGTATCATAGAATGGATTTGAGCCTAAGCTACTCTATATTTCATAAACTGGGAAAGAGTGAACTGAATTTGACGATAGTTAATCTTTACAATAAATTGAATCCGTACTATATATATGTTTATACTGAAGGTACAACGCCGTATTTAGGTAAAGTTTGCCTTTTCCCGTTTATTCCATCGGTATCGTATAATTATAAATTTTAGAATAATATAGAAGTATGAAAAAACTGGTTACTGTATTAATTGTTGTGCTAATGGGTGTGACATCTGCCGCGGCACAAAAGGTTCAAAAAGTAAAAATGTACAATGAGGTGTCTGCCAATATATCGGTATTGGCATCAAATATAGCTATCCCATCGGTGGTTCTGTCATACACAGGTGGAGTAGAGGTGGGAAAATACTTCTCTACCGGTATAATGGTGGGATATGATCCGCTACCCAAATATGCTCACGTATCACTATCTTTTCAAGGTAAACTCCCATTTGATAAGATCCGTCTGTACCTAATGGCGAATGGTGGTATCGCTACTGAATTCAAAGAGATTATCCCCTGTGTAAGTAGCTCTGCGGGCATAGGTTTCCTATTGAAAAATGGAAAAGTAATTAATCTGGGTCTGTCACTTACTGGATATTATAACGGAGAATCTACCGGCCCTCAAAACTCTCCTCTATGGACAAAAGGATTTGGCCTGAGAGTCGGCTTTGAGTTCTAATACTCCCCTCTCTCGAATTCGCGGCGCTGGTCTTTCTCTTTGATGGACTGGCGCTTGTCGTATTCTTTCTTGCCTCGGGCCAGGGCGATGACGAGCTTGGCAAAGCCGTTCTCTGCTATGAAAAGGCGGACAGTGACGATGGTCATACCTTTCTCCTGAGAGGCACGTTTGAGTTTGCGGAGCTCCCTTTTGGTGAGGAGGAGCTTGCGGTCACGTTTGGGGTCGTGCTTGTTGAAACTTCCCCACCAGTAGTCGGCCACGTGCATGTTCTTGACAAAAAGTTCATTCCCCACAAAATAGCAATAGCTGTCGGGGAGGGATGCCTTGCCTGAGCGGATGGATTTGATCTCGGTCCCACTAAGCACAATTCCCGCAGTGAAAGTCTCTATGAACTCATATTCGAAAGAGGCCTTCTTGTTCTTAATGTTTATGTCACTTTTTGTTCTCGCCATATTGGTGCAAAAGTACAAAAATAGGGCCGATACTCCAAATCCAGCACATACTGTCAGGCTGACAATATAACAAAAAAAAGAGACGACTGCACGTCGTCCCTTTTATGTATATTTTTGAAGGTTAATTGTTAGCAACAAGCGCAGATAAGTCCGTTAGCTTTTAGGCAAGCAACCACAGCTACTGCAGTGAAACCAACGAAAATGATGGTAGCGAAGATGTAGCTGATAACTTTAAGACGTTTGATCCAAGTGTCATTGTTCCAACCGATAGTATGGAACGCGCTCCAGAAACCGTGGGTAAGGTGGAACCAAAGGGCTGCAAACCAAACTACATAGATAACAACTACTACTGGAGATTTGAAAGTCTCAAGAAGAAGTACATTAGGATTAGCCAGTTCTTCATGAGGAACGCCTTGGAACTGAAGAAGCTGCATATCAGCCCAGAAGTGAGTCAAGTGGAAACCAAGAACACCAAGAACGATGATACCAAGAACCAACATGTTTTTAGATGCCCAGTTGTCAGCCTCACCTTTATGTGCTACTGCATATCTCTCTTTACCACGTGCTTTCAAGTTGGTAGCTGAAAGATAGAAGCCATAAATGATGTGGATAATGAAACCGAATGCAAGCACTGGAACCATTACTGTGATGATAGGCAATGCCATAAAATCACAACCTGCCTGAAAAGCTTCCTCGCTGATTAGCGATAGGGCGTTAATTGTAAGGTGAAGAAGCAAGAATACAATCAAGAAAAGACCTGAAATACTCATGATGAGCTTCTTACCGATCGATGAAGTAAAAATATTAGCCATCTCTAATTAATCTAATGTTTGTTTTATTCTGCAAATATAACCTCTTACTTGGTAATTTCATAATCTTTGGCTATTTTTGTTAATCACTTTTTAAACAAATTATGAAACAGGAACTGAAATACAAGAGAATTCTACTCAAATTGAGCGGTGAAAGTCTTGGTGGACCCGAAGGCAAAGGGATCAATGAGAAAGTAATGGCTGAATACGCCGAGGAGATAGCTGATGTCTGCAGAATGGGTGTCCAGGTAGCTATCGTAATTGGTGGCGGCAACATTTTCAGAGGTCTTTCAGGTGTTGGAAAAGGTTTTGACAGGGTAAGGGGCGACCAGATGGGTATGCTCGCCACAGTCATAAACAGCATAGGTCTCTCAATGGCCATCAAGAGCGCCGGCATTGATGCCGAAGTATTTACCTCTACCCCTATGAAACCAATTGCAGAGTACTACGTTAGGGACAAGGCCGTAGAACTTCTTGAGGCAGGCAAAGTGGCCATTATTGCCGGAGGCACAGGAAATCCATTCTTCACTACTGACTCTGCTTCTGCACTCAGAGCTTGCGAAATAGGAGCTTGCGCTCTTCTTAAAGGCACTAGAGTGGACGGTGTCTATACTGCCGACCCTGAAAAGGACCCCACAGCTACCAAATACGCCACATTGTCATATGAGAAGGCCCTGGCAGACAACCTTAAAATAATGGATTCAACTGCATTTGCCCTTTGCAAGGACAACAAAATGCCAATCATTGTATTTGATGTGAATAAAAAAGGCAACCTTACCAAACTCGTCCTGGGTGAAGAGGTAGGAACTATAGTGGGAGAATAATTGAAAATCTGAAAACAATTTAAAATCATACATAATATGGAAGCAAAAGAGATTATCGCAGCTGCGAAAGAGAAAATGCAGGGTGCTATTGAACACCTTGATTCTGAGCTTAAGAATTTCAGGGCAGGCAAAGCTAACACTGCCATATTCAATACCGTGATGGTAAACTACTATGGTTCACCCACACCTGTTCCACAGGTAGCCAGCATCACAGCTCCTGATGCCAGGACCATGCTTATCCAGCCTTGGGAGAAAAATATGATTGCACCTATCGAGAAAGCAATCATGGATGCAAACTTGGGCTTCACTCCACAGAACAATGGTGAACACATCCGCATCAACATTCCACCATTGACAGAGGATCGCCGTAAAGAGCTTGTAAAGAAAGCTAAAGCTGAGGGTGAGAATGCCAAAATCTCCATCAGAAATGCCCGCAGAGATGGTATCGAGACATTGAAGAAAGCTCAAAAAGATGGTATGCCTGAAGATGTGGTTAAAGACTCAGAGGCTACTATCCAGAAAGATGTTGACAACTTCAACAAAAAAGTGGATGAGCTTTTGGCTGCAAAAGAGAAAGAGATCATGACAGTGTAACAGCTGCCAATTCCAAAATACCAAAAAGGGTGACTGATCAGTCACTCTTTTTTTTTATAGAACTTGTCCGATGATACTGTCAGAGACAAAAAGGTACTCTTGAGGTATTGAAATGTGATGGGATACCGTATCGGCCCGTAGCACCCCTTGAGCAGCAAGTTTCTCTATATTTCCTTTGAGTTTCCCATATTCCACATCTGTAAGGCTTACCCCTTCTATCTTCCTCAACCCCAACATCACCTTCTCATCCAAAACCTCCTCTGCAGAGAGCACCTCTGAATACTCCTCTCCCCACCCCTGTGCAGCTCCAGCGATATATCCTCCCAGATCCTCGGGATTCCAGCTCCTGACCTCCCCGTCAAACGAGTGCGCTGCAGCTCCCAAACCCAGATACGGAATCCTATCCCAATAAGAGCTATTGTGCAGCGAACGGTGACCGGGCAATGAGAAATTCGATATCTCATAGTGTTCATAACCACTCTCCTTCAGAATAGAGATAAGCATATTATAACACCTGTTGCAAAACTCCTGAGATGGCTCCACATATTTCCCCGAGAGGGCAAGAAGACTTCCTGGCTCCACACTCATCTGGTAGGCAGACACGTGCTCCGGTCTGAGCTCAACCATAGACCGGATATCTCTCTCCCATAAAGCGAGCGCCATTTCATCTGATATATCGGATGTTTTGTAGCCAAATATCAAATCCATGGATATGTTTTCGAAACCAGCCTCTCTGAGGCATCTGTAGGCGGATCGGGCTTGTGCTGCACTATGTCTCCTGCGCATCCATTTGAGATTGTCATCATCAAAGGACTGGACCCCCATACTCACCCTGTTCACCCCCAACCCTTTCAGCATCAAAGCATACTCCAGAGTAATATCATCCGGGTTCACCTCCACCGTAAACTCCCGGATCTGCTCCAGCTGGAAATGCCTCTCCAATATGGTGCGTACTCTGCCCCACTGCTCCGCAGTCAAAAGAGAAGGGGTCCCTCCACCTACATACAAGGTGTGGGGAACCCCTTTTATAGATTCTTTTCTCCGTACAATTTCCTTCTCCAGAGCCTCAATATACAAATCTCTCTTACTGCACTCTGTCACTGAATAGAAATCGCAGTATATACAGAATGTCGAACAGAAAGGGATGTGTATATAAATCCCTGACATTCTGTACTATTTGAGAAGAAGGTCACCCGACCCCAATTTACCCTCTTCCGTATAGGCATCTACGGTATAGACACCTTTTACGAAAGGCTGGCCTCCATTATCAAAGTAGATGCAAATCTCCACTTCTGTACCCTGATAATCCACCTCACGTGAAGCTGAGTATATCATCTGCTCACCTGCCACCTCAAAAATCTGCTGCTGTCCACCGGTCATTAGGATTCCATCCGGACCTTTGACTCTGATATACACTTTACGTGGTCCCTTCTCTGCCAAAGCATTCTCCACAAGATTAAGGCATGTCTTGACCTTCTCAACACGGGAGCTTCTGTCTGTCTCTTTGTTTGAACTGTTGATGGCACTCATCACCACACCACGGCCTTTTACTACAGCACCCTTCTCAATCTGTTTGGCATAAGCATCTGTTGTCCTGCTGAGCTCTTCATATTTTGCCTGAGATTTCTTGGCCTGCTCTCTGGCCAACTGTGCATCTTTTCTCAGTTTGACATTCAAGGTATTGAGAGAGTCGATCTGAACTATGTAGTGCTTCATGATAGAGCGGAGAGTTCCAAGCTCCTTCTCGTATTGTCTGATTTTGGCTCTATTTGTAGCCTCGGTTTTCTTTACCCTTTCGATAAGTTGCTCTACCTTTTCCCTTTCACGTGCCAACTCCACATTCAAACTGTCATTGTTGGATGACAAGTTCTGATAGTCTACCTGCAATTCTCCCAACTGCTCTGTAAGCTGGTCTTTCTCAATGGTCAAATCATCAATCAGAGCCTTTCTGTCTATCCATATGTAAATCAATACACCCAATAGTACAACAGCTACAGCTGAAAGTGCTATTACAATTTTCTTTAGTGGTGATTCTGAATTATTTACATTCATTTCCATACTTTACTTCCTTTTATTAACGGCGCGAAAATAAGAAAAAACATCCAAATTTTACTATATTCGCACTCAAAACAAACATTTATTGATTATGAAATATTTACTACGTTCTGTCAAATACTTTTTCTCATTCATTTGTGTATTTGCTATTGTCATTGCAATTTTAGTGCTAACTACTGAAGGCGCTACATTTGAAACTGTATTTTCTCCAGAAAACGGAATGTTCAAAGCAGGCTCTTTCCCTAAAATAATGGTATTCTTCGTAGCGGTGGCTGCCCTCTACCCATCTTTGAGCTACATTAAGAAAGAGGCTTTCATCACAGGCACATACGAAGAAAACGAGGAGACTATCAGAAGAGTATTTGACAATTATGGCTATGAACTTGTCTCTGAGGATTCAGAAATGGCAACATTCAGAATCAAGAGCAAACTTACCCGCTTCATGAGAATGTATGAAGATGCCATCACTATCACCAAAGGGGAATCACCCCTTATCCTTTCAGGTTACAGAAGAGATTTGTTCAGATTGGCCAGTGGCATACAATATGCAGCACTGAAAAGAGACGAACAGGAATAATATCCAAAACAATCATGAAAGTAGTAGAGACATACAACAACTCCTTCTCTGCCAATCTGGCCAAAGGGCTGCTGGAAGAGGCTGGAATTCACGCTTATATTCTGGATGAAAATATGGGAATAGTGGCTGGCGTATTCAACACCGACCTTCTCCCCATAAGACTGACAGTAGACGACAAAGACTACTCTGAGGCACTTAAAGTTTTGGCTGCCGCTTCAAGGGCTGAGTAAAACTCCTCACCGTATAGCTGAATTAGAGGTTCCTTCAAGAAAACATATACGGGAACCTCTTCTTTTTTGCCCTTTATGAAAGCGTCCTTGCACAGATCCCATCTGTGAAGGTTCAGTGCGGTCAGACCGCTTCTCAACTTGGTAACTCTGATAGGGTATAACCAGCATGAAATAGGCTTTTTGAAAGCGGAACCGCCATTGATAAAACTCCTCTCCACTGAGCAATAGCAGTGCTCCTGTTCATCTATAATAGTATAGGCACACTTCCCTCCGCAACCTACCAATGGTGTAACAAGATCACCATCTCCATCAACCTCAAAGAACCCTTTCTGACTCACCACCAATCTCCCCTCGGGGCTCATGAGTGGAGCAAATTTGGTGTACTGACTCTCCAAAGCTTCGCACTCCACCTCCTCAAGAGGCGCTCCGCTGTCCCCTATTATACAACATGCCCCCTTGCACACTTCGTAGTCACAGCAGAAATGCTCAGTCAATATCTCGGATGAGACCAATATATCATCAATTTGAATTATGCTTGTCATCATTTTTAATCCCCCTTAAAATTAGTGTTGTTTTAATTGAACCATCAAGATAGTCACACAAAGCCCTGTTCACACTCTCGACTGTGCTGCCGGAGATATATTCAGAATATCTTGTGTACATATCCTTGCCATATATGAATCTGTTTATTATCTGTTCTTTCCAAAAATCAAGATTCTCCTTTTGCTCCCTCTTGTATGACTCTGCCAGAACATTTTTAGCATTGTTAACCTCCTGGTCTGTTGCACCATTCTCAGAGAGCTCCTTAAGAATCTCCAGAAGGGCAGATTCCCACTCTGGATCAAAATCCTTGGTTACGCTGCTGATGGAATGGGTAAAGAACTCCTCCGGAAACTTTACCCATGTGCTCTCCACTTTCACAGGACACCCTTTATCCTTCATTCTGGAGGTAACCCTTTTGGTTATCACCTCGGACACCAGGCTCATATCTGCCAGCGGCTTGCCCTGATATTCTGACGGGGATACCAGTGTCATATTGTAGAGATTTCTGGTATAATCCATCTCCATTTCCCACACTCTTCTATAATCGTACTTTCTCAAATATATCGGCACATTGTTCCAATGCTCTTTTTGTAATGGATTCCCCGGAATAGAGGCAATATACTTCGATACCAGATCTTTCAGCACAATCTCATCCAGATCACCCACAATCACGAAACAGAAATCAGCAGCATTGGAAAAGCGCTCACTTACAAATGAGATTGCCGACTGGTAATCCATCTGGTTGAAACTCTCCTCAGAGGGTGTAGATACATACTGGCTTTCATGGTATATTCTGGTGGATACAGAATCCTTGAATACCTCCTCCGGGATAAACTGTCGGGAATTTAACATTTCTGACTTTATCTTCCTGTACTTTCTGAAAGACTCCTGATCTTCTCCGGCAGGGAGAAAATGGAGGTTTACCATCTTCATAAAAGTCTCCACATTTGCAGAATACCCCCTTCCTGAGAGAGAACTTGTATTAAGGTCAAACTTCTTGTCCAGCAATATCTTGCCATTTTTCTTATACAGCAAAAAATCTGCATAGGAGACCCCTCCCACCAATGACAATGCCGCAATTTCATCCACATAATTCCTGGCCTTATTACGACTGTCCATCAAAGAGAGCCCCCCTTTGGAAACAGCCTCAAAAACAAACTTGTTCGGCTCATTCTGGGTCCGCTTGTACACGACTGTAGCCCCATTGGACAATGTCCACACCTTAGCATCCAAAGCTGTCTCGGTATATTCACCCACTATGGTGCCACCCCTTTCGCCAACAATATGTTCCAATGGCCTGTACTTGGGGATAGGGACACCATTTCCATTCTCGAGCGTGACCGCCAGTGAATCTGGACAGATTCCGGAACTCCCCGGATGTGTATAAGTGACGATACAATTGTCCCCCGACCTGAAATAGGAAGAGACAAAAGCATTGAACTGCTCCACACCTATGTATTGGGAAGCCAGGTCCATATACTCCTTTTTCATCTCCACACTCGCCAACGAAGAGTGTTTCAAGAAGTTGTCAGCTGCACGATTGGCATACACTCTGTTGTGGGTAAATATCCTCCAATTGTACGAATAGTCAAGCTCCTTGAAATACAAATCCTTGCCTCTGGCACAATCCTCCCCGGAAAAACCGTTCTGCTTTATTGAATATAAAAGGGAGATGATCTCATCCAGAACACCCTGCACCTCATTTGAAGAGGTGACAATATCTATCTTCAGGGCATTGACCCAGGAAGACTCCATAAAGTTGCCAAAAGAGACATCCTTGCAGAAATATGAAAACGGGGAGACCTTGGAACTGTGGATGATCTTTTCAAAAATCAGCTGCCTCATCATGCTTCCCATATACTCCTCCACAAAAGGGACAGCTGTCCCCCTAAGATTCTGGGGAAGTGCATTGGCCGTAAAGCTAACCGAAAGCACACCATAACTCGCATCTTTGTTTGAGGTAATGCAGACCAGAGGCTCATCATGGGCCACAATGCTCTGTGGGGTATATGTCGGTTTCTCCAGAAAACGTGGCAAAGCCTGAAAGAGAGACTTTATTTTTGAATCCAGAGCCCCCTTGTCAAAATCACCAGTCACCACAAGCGCCATCCTCTCGGGGGTAAACCACTTGTAATAGAAACTCCTCAAATCCTTTGCCCTGTAGCCATCTACATCATCTATCAACATATCAACATCGACAGGGCCTCTTTCCATCAGCTTGGCCTCATGGACAAGCTCACTCCTGCAGAATCCGCGATAATGATCCGCCATCAGATTCTTGTAATATCGCTTCCCAGTCTCCACCTCCTCTTCATCGAGGTTGATCCCCACAGCCCAATTATACAGGATAAGCAAGGTAGAGTCCACCACTCCGACGCTTTTGGCAACAGGGACATTCTCCACACAATAATGGCTGCTTTCATATCCGTTTACAATTCTGAAATCCGAGAACCTGTCCAGGCCCAAGTGGTCAAAATAGGTAAGAACCGTATTGGACGGGAAATTCCTGGTCCCCTTCACCCCCATCTCACTTATTATGGAATTAAAACCGAACTCTCCCTCTGACTCATGAACCTCCCCCACTTTCCTTATCAGATAAAAATCAGCATATCCTTGTCTCAAATCATTCTCGATCAGATAGTAAGAGAAACCATTAGGGATTGTACCCTTCAAAATGCGCGGATCATCGGGAAGCACATCCACACCCTGCCCCACAAGAAAAGAAGGCAGCAGCAACAGTAAAGACAGTATCCCGATTCTCATTTTCATACACTCCAAATTTGATAGGCAAAATTACAAAAACGCTATGACTTATATTGCTTGTAAATTATATTTTTTCTAATTTTGCAAAATCTGCTCTTAAAAGGAAACTAATAATTTAATCAATAAAGCAATGAAAAGAATTGTAACAACCCTATTCCTATCCCTATTTTTCTTCTCTGCTGGCTACGCTCAAGATATGGAGAGCGCTACAAATCTTTACAACACCGGAGCAATGGCCCTCAACGAAGGAAATATCGCTGAAGCATTGAGCAACTTCGAACAGGCTCTTGAACAAGCATTGGTAATAGGACCTGAAGCTGAAGAACTCAAATCAAACTGTCAGAACACAATCCCCAAGCTTTACCTCCAATTGGGTAAAGAGGCTGTAAACGCCAAAGATCTTGACGGTGGTCTGGAGAAAATCAAATCTGCTATTGCCAAAGCAGAAGAATTTGGCCTCACAAACGTGGCTGATGAGGGTAAAGCTCTTATCCCTCAAGTTCTGCTTGCCGAAGGAACCTCAAAACTTAATGCCAAAGATTTCGCAGGTGCAATTGCAGACTACAGAAAAGTGATCGAGGCTGATCCTACAAACGGTATGGCTTATTTCAGACTATGCCAGGCATCCATCAGTGTAAATGACGAAGCAACAGCTTTGGAAGCATACGCTAAAGCTTGCGAATATGGTCAGGAGAAAAATGCCAAAAAGGTACTTTCTACATACTACCTCAAACAGGCTGCTGCAGCTGTTAAGGCTAAAAAATATGACGTAGCTATTGCTGCTTCCAATAAAGTTAATGAGATCACCCCTAATGCCCAGGCATACAGCATCTGCGGTAAAGCTGCCATCGCTGCCAAGAAATATGATGAGGCTATCGCCGCTTTCGAGACTTATGTATCAATGTCTCCTAACGCAAGAGACCTCAACCAGACTTTCTACCAGCTTGCTACTGCTTATGAGGCAAAAGGCAACAAAGAGAAAGCTTGCGGTTACTACTCACAGATTATGAGCGACCCTTCTCTTGGTGAGTTCGCTACACACAAAGTTAAAAACGAACTTAAATGCAACTAGAGCTTTTAGCTCCTGCAAAAAATAAAGACATCGGCATTGCAGCTATCGACTGCGGTGCCGATGCTCTCTATATTGCCGGACCTGCATTCGGTGCCAGAGAGTCTGCCTCGAACACATTCCAGGACATCGAGGCCCTCGCCAGATATGCCCACAGGTACGGCTCCCGCGTCTATATGGTGGTAAATACCATCCTATATGATTCGGAGCTGGAGGAGGCCCGCAAAAGTATCATCAGAGGGTATGAGGCAGGGTGCGATGCCATTATCGTCCAGGACCTCGGAGTACTGAAAATGGAGCTCCCCCCCATTGACCTCTACGCCTCCACACAAACCAATATCCGCACCCCTGAACAGGCCCGTTTTCTGGAATCTCTCGGATTCAAGAGGCTCATTCTGGCCAGAGAGCTCTCACTTGAGCAGATAAAGGCCATCCGTGCTGCCACCACTTGTGAGCTGGAGTCATTTGTTCACGGAGCGCTGTGCGTATCATACAGCGGCCAGTGCTACCTGAGCTGCCACCTCACAGGGAGAAGTGCAAACCGAGGCTCCTGCATCCAGGCGTGCCGGTCAAATTATGACTTGGTGGATGCTACAGGGAAAGTGCTCCTCAAAGAGAAGCCCATCCTCTCGCTAAAGGATTTCTCACTGGAGCAATACATCCCCCAACTGGTAGAAGCAGGTATCTCCTCATTCAAAATTGAGGGACGCCTCAAAAATGAATCCTACGTAAGGAATGTCACCAGACACTACCGCAACATCATAGACAAATTGGGCTACGCCAAAAGCTCATACGGCACTGTTGAAGGGGGCTTCACCCCCAACATTGACCAGACATTTAGCCGTGGCTATACCACCTATTTCATAACAGGAGAGAGGGGGCAATGGAACTCCGGAGAGAGTGCCAAAGCTGTAGGTGAATCTATAGGAAAGATAGTGAAGGTTTACCCTTCAAGCAGGCTTGAGAGCAGATTCTCCTATGAAGGGAAAGCATTGTCAAACGGAGACGGACTCTTCATCATCACCCCGAAAGGGAAGAAAATTGGCGTCCGTGCAGACAAGGTGGAGGGTAAAATTGTCTCCATAAAACCAAACAAAGACATAACTTCAGGATCGGAGATATACCGCAATTTCAACCAGAAGTTTGAGAAGGAGATTGAATCCAACCCGCCCAAAAGGGTACTTGGGGTGAAAGTTGACATAGCGGCATCACCCGACAGAATAGAGGCCTATGCTCTCTGCGAAAACGGCATCAGCGCCAAATATTCACTCCTGCCCGAAAATGGTGCATTTGAGTGTGCAAACAACCCGGAGCTGGCCCTGCAGAACATCAGAAGGCAGATGGAAAAGGTATCCGGCTACCTTCGTTTCTCTCTCGGGGAGATCAGCAGCGAGGTGGATTTCGTCCCGTTCCTACCACTCTCTTCGATCAATGCACTCAGAAGGGAACTATCTGCCCTTATTGAGCAGGCCATCGGAGAGGGCTCCAAAGCAGGACAGGGGTACAAGTGCGAGGTTCCCAAAATAAACGGCGTGATAATACCTCCGGCACAAACCATCAAGCTCAACTGCTCAAATCACCTGTCAAGGGGACTTTACCGCACCATTGGGCTAAGCCCCGTAGAGGCATTTGAACTCAATGGGGACAACACCGGGGAGTATTCAGAGCTTATGAGGACCAAATATTGCATCAGGCATGAACTTGGCCTGTGCGGCAAAAAGATAGCAGAGCCCTGGTACCTGATCAACAACGGAAAAAAATTGAGATTAAAGTTCGATTGTAAAAATTGTGAAATGGTCGTTCTTTAGTATATTCGCGTATGCAATTTAAAGATGTCATAGGGAACCAAGGATTGAAGGGCAAACTCGCCTCGATGGTAGATGAGGGGAGGGTGGCGCACGCCCTTATGCTCATTGAGGAGGATGGTTGGGGGGCACTTCCCATGGCCATTGCACTTGCGCAATACATGTCTTGCCCACACAGAAGTGGTGGTGACTCTTGCGGAGTCTGCCCTGAATGCAACAAGTTCCAGAAACTGATACACCCTGACATGCACTTCATCTTCCCCGTCAATGTGACCTCAAAATCGGGAAGTGAGAAAAAGCCCGTCAGCGACCACTTCATACAGATATGGAGGGAGCTTACCCTAAAGAACCCCTACTTTACCGAAGAGACTCTCAACAATGAACTCGGCATTGAGGACAAAGTGGGCAATATCTCTGTTGCGGAAGCCAAGGAGATTCTGAACAAGACAAATATGAGGTCCTACGAAGGTGGGAACAAATACATCGTCATCTGGCTACCGGAGAGGATGTCACAGGAGGCAGCCAACAAACTCCTCAAAATGATAGAGGAGCCTTTCTCCGGGACCTATTTTATACTTGTCACCCACTCACCTGAAAGGGTGATAAACACCATCCGTTCACGCTGTCTCTCTATCCAGATGCTCCCTATAGAGTCTTCGGAGATAACAGGAGAAGTCTCTGCATACTATCCCATCATATCTGAGCTCCTCTCCAGCTGCATCTCCAGAAAGCTCGCTTCTATGCTGGAGAAGAATGAAGAGATAGTGAACCTGGGAAGAGAAAGACAGAAAGAATTCTGCAAATACAGCACATCATTTTTAAGGAAAATATGGCTGGCCAAACACGGCCTAGCCAATATAGCAAATATAAACCACGAAGAGAGACAGACAATAGAATCGTTTGCAGCATCCATTCCGGAGCCGTTTTTCGAGAAAGCCTTCAACCATTTCGAAGGGGCAAGGAGCGCAGTGGAGAATAATGTAAATGCCAAAATGGTATTCTGCAACCTTACAAACCTGTTGTTCGTATCAATCTAACAAACAGTTATGGAAGAGAAAAAAATAACATACGACTGCCTTAGGGGATGCTCGACCGAAAGGACACCCCAGGGAGAACTTATATGCGAATACGACACCAGTTGCTGCAAACTAAGCGTATTCAACTGGCTGGACAATATATCACAGAAAGATGTAAAAGATCTCTTTGAGGTCCGTTTCAAGAATACCAGAAAGCTCTACTTCCGGAATGAATCGGGACAACTCCTAAAAGAGGGTGATCTCGTCGTAGTGGAAGCCACCACGGGACACGATGTAGGGATAATTACCCTTCATGGGCCTATGGTAGCCCTTCAGATGAAGAGACACAACCTGGACTACAGGACATACGAATTCCGCAAGATTTACCGCAAGGCCAAAGCCCTCGACGTAGAGAGGTGGCAGGAGGCCATCTCGCGTGAACACACCACTATGATCCGCTCACGTCAGATTGCTGCAGAAATGGGCCTTAACATGAAAATCGGCGATGTGGAATTTCAAGGAGACGGCACCAAAGCGATATTCTACTACATCGCTGACGAGAGGGTGGACTTCCGCCAACTGATTAAAGTCTTCGCTGAACAATTCAGAATCCGCATCGAGATGAAACAGATCGGAGCGAGACAGGAAGCTGGTCTCATCGGAGGTCTGGGTGTATGCGGAAGAGCTCTGTGTTGCTCAAATTATATCTCCAGCTTCCACTCCATCACCACACAGGCTGCAAGATGCCAGGATCTGTCACTTAATCCACAAAAACTTGCAGGACAGTGCAGCAAACTCAAATGCTGCATAAACTATGAGGCAGCAGTCTACACTGAGGCACACAGCAAAATGCCACACGTAAACGCACCTCTTGAGCTTGAAGACGGAGACGCATATCTGATAAAGACCAATGTTCTCAAGGACACCATGTGGTTCTCATACGAGAAGGGGAGCATGACCAACATCATACCCCTAAACTCACAGGAGGTAAGGAGCATTCTCCATCAGAACCGCAAAGGGATCAAGGCTCCATCCATAAAGGACAGTGCCTCTGTTGAGAAAGTAAACGAATTTGTGACAGCTGTAGGCGATGACAAGATCGACAGATTTGACAAAGAGAAGAAACGCAAAGGCAACGGCAACAACAAGAAACAACACCACAGGAAACAGAACAAAAAGCCCAATAACCAGAATAATGGCTAAAAGGTTATCTTCCATAACTGCACTTGTGATTGCCATCCTTCTGGGATGTACACAGCCCGTCAAGGACTTTGACTTTGTCAGGCTTGACCGTGGAGGGTACGATACCAGAGACTCCTTACATTTCAGTGTCAGCATAAGGGACACTTCGGCACAATATGCCGTATACTTCAGCTCCAGAACA